>JAHEMV010000172.1 GCA_024643455.1 Cytophagales bacterium | reverse complement strand
CACTCACTAAGGTAACGGATGCCCCTCTCGATGCGAGTTCTTCAGCAATATGATACCCCATTTTCCCTGAAGAATGGTTGCCTATAAATCGCACGGGATCAATGGACTCATAGGTAGGACCAGCTGTTACCAGTGCTTTTCTTCCAATAAGAGATTGATTAGCAAGGAAAAAATCTTTGATGAAGCCAAGAATTTGTTCTGGTTCTGCCATTCTACCTTCTCCAATTAATCCACTGGCTAGCTCACCGTGGTCTGCATCAATGATTGTATTACCATAGCGTTTAAGCGTGGTAATATTTTCACTTGTTGCTTTATGCCGATACATGTCAAGATCCATTGCCGGGGCAATAATGACGGGGCATCTGGCTGACAAGTAGACTGCTGCCAGCAAATCCTCACAAATTCCATTGGCAAATTTAGAAATGCTGTTGGCAGTGGCTGGTGCAATGATAAACAGATCTGCCCATAGGCCAAGTTCCACATGACTTGTCCATTCTCCGGAATTGGAGTTGAAAAAATCAATAAGAACAGGATTTTTTGAAAGGGTAGAAAGCGTAAGCGGACTGATAAAATCAGTCCCCGAGGGGGTCATGATTACTTTCACATTGGCACCCTCTTTGACAAACAACCTTACAAGTATAGCTGATTTGTATGCCGCTATACTACCAGTAACTCCGACTAAGATATTTTTTCCGCGGAGCATTTTTTTATGTTAAAAAAAATCTGGTTTTGGATCTTCTTCCGGATATCGATAAGTCAATTCTCCGTTAAGAAATTCTTCAATAGCTACGACAGTTGATTTCGGCATTCTCTCGTAAAACCTTGAAATTTCAATTTGCTCTCTGTTTTCAAAAATTTCTTCAAGATTATCAACTGTTGTTGCAAACTCAGCCAGTTTAGAGCTCAATTCTTCTTTTACCTGAGCAGAAATCTGTCTGGCTCTTTTAGAAATAATGGAAACGGACTCATATACATTATGAGTGTCTTTTGCGAGATTGTTTAAGTCTCTGGTAATGATTGATGGATCTGCAGCCATAATAAATTTTATAATGTTTCTTCTGTAAATTTCTCTATTTGTGATATACTATCCGAATAGTAGTTTTGAACATCCTTCAGGAAAGTGCTTTCCGGATAATTATCAATAAACTCCTCATAATGCTCAATGCAATCGTAATATCTAGCTTTTTGCATGGAATAGATACTCTTTTTAGCATATAAATACGATGCCTTGATAAGTAAATATGCGGCTTCTTCGGAAAGCATCGAATCCGGGAAATCTTTCCTGAAATTATCCAGCGATATCAACGCTGAATTTAGCTCTCCTAATGTGTAATACAATTTTGCATTTTCATAAGCCTTTTTTTCCAACTTCAAACGTAGTTCAGCCTGTATGCTTGTTGCTTCCTGCCTATATTCACTTTGAGGATATCTGTTCAAAAATGTCTGTAATGCCGTAATGGCTTCTACCGTACTCGATTGCTCAAGATTATAAACAGGTGATTGTTTGTAGAGTGAATACCCATACATATAAAAGGCCTCCTCAGCATATTCACTACGGTTATACGTTTCATGAAACGTTTTAAAGTAATGCGAAGCCAATAAGTATTGCTTTTGATAATAATGTGCATAGGCATAATAAAACTGCACCAATTCAGCCTCTGCACTCCCACGAATAAAGGGCATGATCTGATCGAATAGAATTACGGATCTGTAATAATCCTTATTTTCATAATATTTTAGGGCAGCATCGTATTTTAACTTCCAATCGTCGCTTTTCTGGATTTTACGGAATTCCGAACATCCAACATAAAGGACTAAGAGTGAAAGAATTAACGTACTTTTTACCGCTTTTTTCATCATGAGGGTGCAAATATAACCGTGTAACGATTAATAAACAATTTTATTTGTTTCAAGAAAGGTACCTGAATTCCATAAAACGAAGTAATTTTATTGTTGTTGCGTATTTTGATCTTCTATTTTCTGTATTTCTTGAACTTCTTCCTTTTTTAACTGAAATTCTTTTGCCTTTTTCTCGTCTGCTATCATTTGATCTACTTCTTTCTGCTTACGTAAAATTTCGGAAGGAGCAGTAATAATTTCTCTTCTTGAGGGACGCTCTCCAATCCGCCAGGCAAAACCTTCGAGTTTTTTATCCGCATCCTTTAGCTCATGTGGAGGCACAATACTGCCATCCGGATTGGAATAAAACCGGATATCATGTACTTGATTTTCTTTGAAGATGATGTTCATGTTTGAACAAATTATTTTATTCATTCCGATCAGAATATCCTTATTTTCCTCATCAGACACGAAATAGATGCTTTCCCCATTGCCAGATACATCTACATTTTTTATGGATTTACCCATGAAAAAGGCTTTCATACGCCTGCCTTTGATTTGATTATAATTTTTTGTTGAGTCTTCAGATATGATAAAGGAGTTGGAGGCAGTTTCTAAATTATCAATTGTGCCATTTTTTACAATGATGTGAATGGTGTCAGCAGTTATCTGGCTGCCTTCGTTCCACAAAATAGGACCCTGATAAAATATCATTGAAGAATCAGAAAGAAAGTATGCCAGCGAATCCGCCTTACCCTGCAGATCAGATTTATACACTTTCACATTATTATAGGCAAGTAAGCGCTTGTTTGCCATCAAACTGTCATCTATGGAAACGAGGGTGTCTGCTCTCAGATAAAGGGTGTCCATCCCTAGCGATTTTTTTAACAAAGGATCACCAAATACCTTTGCCAATCCTTTGTCCTGCCAGAAATCAGCATTATTTCCTGTAATGATGACACTGTCTTGCTTGGCCACCAGATACACATTTCCTTTTGCGGAATAGGATCCAAGTTGATTGTTAAAGTGTAATTCGTCTCCCTTCAAATAATATTTTTCTGTATCAACTTCACCGATCAAAAATGCTGAAGTGTTTTTCCCGGTATCAAATTCAGAGCTTTGAAAGGACTTCAATACCATGCCGTCTTTTGTAGTGATTTTCATTTCACCACTTGTTCTGGCTTTTTTTGTTATTAAGTTATAATAGAGATCATTAGATTCAAGTATATAACTAGGGGTTGTCATTTTTACGGAATCGGTAAAAATCATCATTTTGCTTTCTGTATCATAGTTACCATTGACACTTTCCAGAATACTATTGCCATCCAGAATTTTTCCACCTTTATAGTATTTAGCGGATTTGTTGGTCATATCGTAATCCAGATCGTCCGTATACAGTTTTATAGAATCATCGTCATAAACAACATTTCCTCTCAGTTTGGCCACTTTGCCATTACCTTCGTAAAAAAGTTTGTTTGATGTGATGGTCACTGAGTCTTCAAAATCCTCAATGCGGACATTGCCATAGGCCTCCAACGTGTTGGTCAAGTCATAAAACATTGCCGTGTCACAATAGATAATCGTATTTTTCTGGGTGAATTTCACGTTTCCGCCAAGCTTGTGGAAGCTCACCCCATCCTTATTTCCTCCAACGTGAGATTTAGCTTCATACCCCAATTTGACCGGGTTTTGAGCAAGTGCTGGCAAATGAACCAGGTGATGGAGAAATAAAAAAACTAATGTTACCTTTATCGCGTGTTTCAAATCTGATGTTTTTCGATGCAAAGCTAGTGAAATTTGCAATTTTGAAATTATGCTTGATCAACTATTGAATTTTATTTCAGAACAAAAATTGATCCAACCCGGCCATAAAACACTTTTGGCAGTTAGTGGAGGGATTGATTCTATGGTTTTAGCACACCTTTTTAGTCAAACCAGTTTTAACTTCGAATTCGCCCATTGCAATTTTCAACTTAGGGGAAACGATTCCGAAGGAGATCAGCAGTTAGTAGAATCTACAGCAAACAGTTATCAAGTGACTTGCCATACCAAACGGTTTGCAACTGAAGAGTTCGCAAAAAAGAATGGAATTTCCATTCAAATGGCTGCACGATCGCTTCGCAGAGAATGGTTTGAAGAATTACTTGAGAATAAAGGAATAGATCAGGTTGCTACGGCACATCATCTCAATGACTCACTGGAAACGGTCCTGTTTAATCTGGCAAGAGGAACAGGCATTTCTGGACTACGCGGTATTTTACCAAAAAATGGAAGGTATATTAGACCATTGATGTTTGCTTCCCGGAATATGATTATTGATTATGCAAGCTCAAACCACCTTAACTGGCGAGAAGATATATCGAATAGTGCAATAAAATACCATCGGAACCTCATCCGGCACAAGGTAGTGCCCGAACTTAAGAAAATAAATCCCAATATCGAGTCGACACTGTACCAATCATTACAGAAATTAGCAGCTACTGAGCGCTTATATAAAAGTACAATTGCACAACATAAAAAGACGCTGATCCAAAACACTAAAGATGGATTTACCATTGATAAAGAAAAGTTGGCGAAGTTGGAAGAAGCACCAATCATACTATTTGAAATACTGGATGAATATGGATTTAATTTTCATCAGGCAAATGATATTTTAAAGTCATTAAAGGGACAGGTAGGAAAAACGTTCTTTGCTTCAGAATATCAGCTCACTGTGGATCGTAACTTTCTTTTTATTTCAAAAAGTATGCATAACCCCTTTACGGCAACAATAATTTATGAAGATACCAAACAGGTTGCCACACCGCATGGGGAATTATCTTTTGATTATTTTGATGCCAAAAATGTTACTTTTGATCATGATCATAACACAGCGTTTCTTGATGCCAGTAAACTCAAATTTCCATTAAAAATACGTCAGTGGCAGCAAGGCGATCGTTTTCAACCTCTGGGAATGAAGCACAAAAAAAAGCTGAGTGATTTTATGATTGATGAGAAAATTCCCCTAAACTTGAAAGATCAAGTACTTGTGCTTTGTTCAGAGGAAAATCTGGTTTGGGTTATCGGTTGGCGAATTGACGATCGGTACAAAATCACCAAAAATACCAGTCTTGCTCTTTCGATTTTTAACCGAACTACTGATGATCAACCCGTTTAAAAAATCCTATACCTCTAAAGAACTTAACACCTTCCGGTTTTTATCGAGAATCCAGCTTTTTGAACGACTGGATTATAAAGAAATGTCCCATTTTTTGCCTTATTTCTATTTGAGGGAATACAAAATGGATGAAGTGGTTTTTTTTAGAAATGATCCGGCAAATGCTTTGTATTTGGTAAAAAGTGGCAAAGTATCCATCAACATCGATATCGAAGATGAATTTGAACTTCTTAATATCATCAAATCAGGGGAATCTTTTGGGGAAAGTTCCTTGTTGGCTGTCTCCAACAGGATTTATACAACTATCGTCCATTCTGAACGAGCTGAAATGTACGTATTGCCCAAGGTAAATATTCATGAAATTTTTGGGGCTCATCCAAATATAAAAACCAAAATGCTGGAGTCGCTTTCTATTTCATATAATAACCTCTTGGTCAATCTTTTTAAAGGATATAAATCTTCAATCGGGCTGTTCAATTTAAGTCAGGTTTTTAATAATTAGAATATCAATAATCATCTTGAAAAGTTGAAGCCCAATCCTGGTCTATTCAGTGAATCTTTAAGGACCAATAAAAACGTGCAATTGGAATCATTGTAAAAACCGGAGTTTATTGCACATAATTAATTATCAGTTTCCAATTATATTTTCCGAATTAAACTCAATTGCCTTATTTCAATTTTTTAATTATTGAAATACGATTTTAATCTCAATAAAATATTTTTTTATACCCTTGTTAATTCATGCTATTTCTTTCCTTTCTTTCCCATATTTGATACCTTTACTTCTTGATTTTTTTAACTATTCATCAACATAAATTTTAGGCATTATGAAAATAACAGTTGTAGGAGCAGGTAATGTAGGTGCAACTTGCGCAGACGTATTGGCAACAAGAGAAATAGCCAATGAAGTAGTTGTCGTTGATATCAAAGAAGGCCTTGCCGAAGGTAAAGCGCTTGACATTTGGCAGAAATCTCCAATCAATTTATATGATACCCGCACGATTGGTGTGACAAATGATTATTCTAAATCTGCAGGATCAGAGGTTGTCATCATTACCTCCGGATTGCCAAGAAAACCCGGGATGACTCGTGACGACCTGATCGCAACCAATGCAGGCATCGTGAAATCCGTTACCGAAAATGTGATTAAACATTCACCAAAAGCTATAATTATCGTGGTCTCCAATCCTTTGGATGTAATGACCTACCAGGCTCATCTTGTTTCAAAATCACCACGGACAAAGGTTATGGGTATGGCGGGCATTTTGGATACCGCACGATATAGAGCTTTTTTAGCTGAGGCACTTAATGTTTCTCCAAAAGATATTCAGGCTGTATTGATGGGTGGTCATGGAGATACTATGGTACCTTTGCCACGATACACGACTGTTGGCGGTATTCCTGTTACGGAGTTGATTGACAAAACTAAGCTTGAGGCTATTGTACAACGAACTAAAACTGGTGGTGGAGAATTAGTAAAATTGATGGGAACTTCGGCCTGGTATGCACCAGGTGCTGCTGCTGCACAAATGGCGGAAGCAATTGTAAGAGACCAAAAAAGAGTTTTCCCGGTTTGCGTGCAGCTTGATGGCGAATATGGCATTAAAAACTGCTACCTGGGAGCGCCAGTAATTCTTGGAAAAGCAGGGATTGAAAAAATAATCGAACTTGATCTCAATACTGAAGAGATGGCTTTATTGAAAGCATCAGAAGGCCACGTCAGAGAAGTAATGCAAGTGCTTGACAAAATGTAATTTTTTGAATATACAAAAAACCGGTTTGTTGGCTCAGACCGGTTTTTTTATTTTAATCCAGATACAATATATTTCCATTCGTTTATAGATCAATTTAAAAACGGTCACAAGGCAATTTTTTGAATATGATCCTAATGGATATTTTTTCATGGAAAAGAAACCTAAAATCACCATCACGACACAGACCTACTTTGAAGACCACTTTTACTATGCTGGGTTGTTTTTGCTCATTGTTGGATTTCCAGTACTTTTTATAAAATGGTATCTGGGGATTATTGCTCTTTTTTTAGGCTTCATCGTTATGACAACAGCCTACAAATTGGTGATTGATTCGGAAAAACATTCAGCGGAGGATTTTTTGTTTTTTCTAGGAATGAAAAGGAACAAAGTGGTCACCACGTTTAATAAAATACATCATATTTCCATCAAATCTGGCACCTACTCCCAACAGCTCAATTACAAATCTTTATCCTCAACAGTCCATGGTACGATGTATTCGGCATACCTGATGACAGATGAGGAAAACTATTTCCTGGGCGAATCTAAAAGCCAAAAAAAAATAACAACCAAAGCAAAAGCCGTTGCCGGTCAATTAGGTCTTGAACTGATCGAACTTGGAAAGGAATAGAAAATCAAAACTGGTTTTATAGACAATTTGGATTATTGCAGGTATAAATTGTAAGTTTAATATTGACCAAAAATCCATTAGATTAGTATGATGGTTTTAGTAAATGATATAGTGGTTTTACTAAAAATTACGCAATTCGACTGGCCACTTGTTAGCCTTTATTGATTAATATTGAACCACTAGAAAGGATGCTAAAACATTGAGAATTTATCCAAATGTATATTGTATTCAATCAATAGTTACACAAAACAAATGATCCAAAAGTTAATTGATCATATCGTAAAAAATTTACCACAATGTAACAGAGTGGATCTAGCTGATATTGAACGGAGTTTTTCAACAACAATACTTAAGAAAAAGGATCACTATCTAAAAATGGGCACAATTTGTAGATATGGTGGTTTTGTAGTCAAAGGTTGTTTTAGAAACTATGTTATTTCTTCTGAAGGTAAAGAAATTAACACTCAATTTGGGTTTGAAAACTGGTGGATTGGAGATATTGGCAGCTTTGTAAATCGAACGCCATCTCAAATTAATGTTCAGGCGCTCGAAGATTGTTATATCCTTACCATATCAGCCAATGATCATGAAGCTTTGCTTGCAAAATCAGAATGTTTCACTGAATATACTCGAAAATTACGTTCTAGTGCCCATTTGGCTGCTGTGATGAGGTATTCGAAATTATCAGAACATGCAGACAAAAGGTATGAATTATTGCTAGAGAATTATCCTGGTATTGAGCAAAGAATTTCACAGAAACACATTGCCTCTTACCTTCAGATTACTCCAGAGGCGTTAAGTAGACTAAAAAAATCAAAGTACGAATCAAACTCTTGATCTACATCAAGAGTTTACGTTTGGCCATCAATGTTATTTGTGAAAACTAAAACAATAACATTATGGAAATTACAATCGAAAAACAAGTAGCCCAATCTAAAATCGCGCAAGTAGACCCATCTAAAATCATGCAAGTAGGCATGGGGTTTTGGGCATCAAAAACATTGCTCACTGCAGTAAGTTTGGAGTTATTTACTATCCTTGCGGACAATGAACTTCCGGGTAAAGCTATCAAAGACAAACTCGATCTACATGATCGAGGGCTATATGACTTTTTAGATTCCCTGGTTGCCTTAGGATTTCTCAGAAGAAGAGGAATAAAAGAAACCGCTACCTATTCTAATGCCGAAGATGCTGACCTGTTTCTTGATAAAAATAAGGTGAGCTATATTGGAGGGATGCTCGAAATGTCCAACCATAGACTTTATCCTTTTTGGGGTTCACTGGAGGAAGGGCTGAAAACAGGCAAACCGCAGAACGAAAGCAAAACCGGTGGAGCGTCAATTTTCGAAGCACTTTATTCCGATGAATCCAAATTAAAGGATTTTCTATCAGCTATGGGTGGTATTCAAATGGGGAATTTTATGAAGCTGGCCAGAGCATTTGACTTTTCAAAATACAATACACTTTGTGATGTGGGAGGAGCCGGTGGGCACCTGGCTGCACAAATAGCATTGCGCAATGGCCATATGAAATGTATCACCTACGACTTGCCCCCGGTTGCCAGTGTCGCCCAGGAAAATATAAATCTCATGGGACTAACAGATTGGGTATCCATACAATCCGGTGATTTTTTCCAGGATGAATTACCAAAATCTGATGTAATTACCATGGGCAATGTATTGCATGACTGGAGTACCGACGAAAAAAAGATGCTCATAAAAAAAGCCTTCAATGCATTGCCGGAAGGAGGAGCGTTAATAGTGATAGAAAATATTATTGATGATGAACGTCGGACAAATGCTTTCGGACTAATGATGTCTTTAAATATGCTCATCGAAACACCAGAAGGTTATGATTTTTCCTTTGCAGATTTCGACGGATGGGCTAAGGACATAGGTTTCAGTCAAACTAGCGTTATGCATTTAACCGGTCCATCTAGTGCAGTTATTGCTATCAAATAAATTTTACATTCTTTGAAGTGTAGATGTATTATTGATGACAATACATCTATGCTTTCTTTTATCAAAACAAATATACCATGTAAAATAAAAAAGAGGACGGAAATATTGAATGATCAGGGGGCTCTTTTTTTAGCTTTTATTGGATTCG
>JAHEMV010000669.1 GCA_024643455.1 Cytophagales bacterium | reverse complement strand
CCAGTGCTGATCTGAGTGAGATAAAAGATCAAGCTACTACCGATACCTATTGGAATGGAGTGTTGAAGATGAAAGATAGAAATGGTGGCAACATCGATCTTTTGGTTTCTGCAGGCCAAGTGCCCGATTCCATAAATAATGACTTGATGTACTTGATTTACGGTAAGAACATTACAAAATTGGAATAAAGTGAGATTAGGTTTCTATTCATTTTTTCTTGTCATCTTCATAAGTGCAGGTTGGTCATGTACTTCAGATAAAAAGATTGATGGGAATGTCGTTCAAGAGGAAATCAAGGATCGTGAAATAAAAAAGATTTCTGAGGCTGAAATAATAAATAAAGTCAATGAAATTGGTAATTCAATTGCCACTGCTGCAAAAAATACTCTGGGACAAAATTTGCAAAAGGCCATTCAACAAGGCGGTCTGGAACATGCAATTGATTTTTGTAATCTTAACGCTATGCCGCTTGTTGATTCATTGAGTAAGGTTTACGGAGCAGAAATTAAACGTGTTAGTTTAAAAGCAAGAAACCCAATAGACCTACCTAATGCGGAGGAACGGTTGGTGTTGGAAGCTTATGCCTATCAATGGAAAGATTCCATTCCTTTACAAACAAATGTACAGCCAATAGATGAAAACAAGTATTTGTTTACAAAAGCTATTTTGGTGGACAATGCGCTGTGTCTTTCATGTCATGGGACTTTTGACAATGGCATGCTGAAGGAAACGGATGATTTTATTAAAATAAAATATCCCGAAGATCATGCCACAGGTTACCAGATCGGGGATCTTCGTGGAATGTGGAGCATTATTATAATGAAGAAAAATGTGATCCAGACCATGTAGGATCAGTATCCATTAACTATTTCTTTAAATCTGAAACAATCCGTTGTATGGTCATTGATCAGGCCACAAGCTTGCATATGGGCATAAATAATGGTGCTCCCGACAAATTTAAATCCTCTTTTTTTTAAGTCTTTACTAAGATTATCAGATTCCTTGGAAGTGGCAGGAACATCGGAAATACTTTTACACCTCCGGATTATTGGTGTATTGTTAACAAAGGACCAAATGTACGTGTCAAACGAACCAAATTCTTCCTGCACTTTTAGAAATTGCCTTGCATTTGTTGCGGCAGCAAATACTTTTAGTTTATTCCTGATTATTCCTTTATCCAGCAAAAGAGTATTTAAAATTCGATCATCAAATCGGGCCACTTCTTCAACGTTGAAGTCAGCAAAGGCTTTTCGATATCCTTCACGTCTTTTTAGTATTGTGCTCCAACTGAGCCCTGCCTGCGCCCCTTCCAGAATCAGGAATTCAAAGTGTTTTTTATCATCATGAACAGGAACACCCCACTCCTCATCATGATATTTCAGGTATTCAGGAAATTGGCCTTCCACCCATTTGCATCTGGTACACATACTTATATTAATTTGAATTTAGCTTTGTGTCTTCAATTTAGAAAAGATACGGTCTTCATAAAACGTATGAATAAGGATATTCAACTCTATTTTGAATAATATTCGATTTTATGAAATTTTGCCATCAGTTGAATCTAATGATATTTTAAATCAATAATCAAAAAGCTTCTTTGACAGAAATATAAAATGCATACTGACCGCCACGACCAATACCAGCATCTAACCGCAAGTTTAACTTTTCATCTTTAAGTGCTTGAAATCTACCACCAAGACCAACCACATATTTTAATTCATCAAATTTGTAGTTGTTCAGTTTAGGAGCAACATCACCAAATCCTGCAAAAGCAACTCCTCCAAATCTCCAAAAAAGGTCCCTGCGGTATTCCGCCTGCATCCAATAGGACTGTTTATCCAAATACAAATTTGCATTTTCGATACCACGAAGTCGCGAATCACCACCTACTTTTTGAAGTTTGTAAAAAGGAACATCATCACCGCTGGTGAAATTGCCTGCTGCCTGGAAAGCCAGAATGTTCTTTTCATTTTTTATAGAAATAAATTTCCGGAGATCAATAGTAAAAAGAGTATAATTAAAATCTCCACCCAAAGTTTTGGAGTAAAAGTTGATTTCTGCTCGGGCAAATACACCTTTGTTCGGGTAAAGTATGTTATTTCTACTGTCGAACTGGGCAGCAGGGCCTATGCCCATATTTGTTCCCCCTTGCCACCCAGGGATGCCGCTATTAATCAGTTGACCATTTTCGTTTAGATCATATAATTTGTTGTTCTGAAAATCAAACCTCAGTCCTGCTGACCATTTTGTACCTATGAATTTCATGAATCTACCATCGATTTGGAAGTAAACATTCGTATAGGTTTCTTCATCTTCCATTGTATTCTCATTTCCAATACCATAGAAAAAATCAGGGTAATTGTAGTATCTGGGCTTGAATCCCAGGTTGTATCCATTTTTGAAATATAAATCGAAATCAATGGCAATCAGTATTTGATTGTTTAGCGTGTATAAAAAATATGGCGAAATGTTAGATGGTCGATAAAGAGCATCATTTGTCCTGGTGGCGTTTTTATATACGATGAAGCCAATTGCACCAAAACTAAAATTAGTTTCTGGCTGATACCCTAAAACAGGATA
>JAHEMV010000171.1 GCA_024643455.1 Cytophagales bacterium | reverse complement strand
CCATGTGATAGTAAAGATTGATATCTTTAACCTGTGCTTGCTGTGAAAACAAGGCATATAATTTCTCCAGAGTACTTTTTAATTTAACAGGGATTTTTCTTAGTTCAAGCTTACCTGCATCGATTTTTGATAAATCGAGAATATCATTGAGAATGTTTAATAAAGTTTCGGATGATTTTTTTATGGTCTGTACATATCGGTGTTGTTCTTCATCCAACAAGGTGCTATTCATCAGGTCGATGGTACCTATGACACCATTCATAGGGGTCCTGATTTCATGACTCATATTGGCAAGAAAACTTTCTTTCACTTTGAGTGACCGCTCCGCTACTTCTTTGGCTTTCTGTAATTCAAGACTGGCAGCTTTTAGTTGAGTAATATCTCTTGCCACGCCCTCAATCCAAACGTACTCGTCATTTCTAAACAATACTCTAATATTGCAGAGGAATTGGAGTTCTTTCCCTGATTTTGTTTTTACTGATGCTTCAACGTTTCTAAGACTTTTTTCTCGTAAAAGTCTTTTTATCAATTTTTTAGATTGCTCGACATAAGGATAAAAATTGACAATATTATTCCCTACTACAAAATCTTCATCATAACCCAGTAGTTCTTTCACTGATGGGCTGACCATCACAATGGTGCCACGTTTGTCGCATCGGAAATAAATATCCTGAAACGATTCAAAAATATTTCTGAATTTTTCTTCACTTTCCAGAAGTGCTAAATCTGAAAACTTCTTCTCTGTGATATCATGAGCTATTCCAGAAACTTCTTGAATTGTGCCATCCTCCTGGTAGATTGGATTCAGGAATATCTCTTTCCAAATTTCCTGTTTGATATTTTTATTCTTTAGTGAGGTTTCAAAATGTAAAAATTTTCCTTTCAGAACTTCCTCATATTTATCTTGCCAAAACTGATCATCATTTGATAATTTTTTCGGTTTCCTCCCTTTTGTACTTTTCTCAAGAGCATCCAGGTTGTAAAAATCTTTATTCGTCTTAAAATAATTTTGATTGAATGAAGTGAAGTTGAATTTTTTATCTACCGACCAAATCAAGTGACTTGAGCTTTCGAAAATCGCTTTAAGTCTAGCAGACTGTTCATATATTTTGTGTTCTTTTTGCTTTCGCTCAATAGCCAAGGCTACCTGTCCTGAAATAAAATCCAATAATTCAAGATCTTTGTAATTATAAGTAGTCCTTTGAGAATAACATTGAAGTGAAATAATACCAATCACCCTGTTGGAGATGCGCAAAGGCACGCCAAGCCATATTTTAGGGATTTCTCCATTCATTGTTATTTTGCCATGATATTCCAGGTTGATAATATCTTTCTCATATAAAAAAAGAGGTTTGTTTGATCCCATGGCATATTCTGTGATGCCATTACTTAATTTTCGTTCAAACCTACTTTCTAAAAGTTCAGTATTTTCATCAACAAAATAGGGGAAATTGAGCTTCTTGTTTTCCGGATCTACCAGGGCGACATAAAAGTTTTTGGCTTCTATGATATTGCTCAGTTCATGATGTATGTTCTCAAAAAGGGTCTCAATATTCGAACTGTGAATAGCCATGTTGGCTATTTTGTAATAAAGCGCCTGAGCTTTCTCAGCTCGAATACGTTCGGTGATGTCATGGAAAATCCCCTTAAATTCAACTGGTTTTCCATCTTTGAATGAACAATTTACACCACCAGTAAGATATATTTTCTTGCCACTTTTAGCGACGAAAACGGTGTCAAATTTATCAACATTTTTACCTTCGGTAATTAGCTCCAGCGCGATGGAAGTTTTACTGATATAGTCTGGGTGAACGATATCATTGATTTTCAGATCCCGAATTTCATGTTCTTCATATCCCAATTTTTCCTTCCATATTTTATTGACAAATTGCAATTGTCCATCCAATCCAAAAATTTGAATCAGGTCATTGGCATTGTCAAATAATTCTTTGAGCTGATCACTACTTCGTTTTAGCTCTTCCGCTATTTTCCTTTTTTCTGTAACATTTTCTCCTACCAGTGTGACACCTGCAATTTGTCCTTTTGCATTGTACAATACAACAGAGCTCAACTTTAGGATGACTGTTTTTCCCAGCTTATGGATAATATTACCTTCAAAAGTGCTGACATAACCGCTATTGTGGATTATGTTATGCAAAAAGCTTTTTGCTTCTTCCTGTAAACTTGCCTCGAAAAGACATTTGTAAAAGTACTGACCTACAATTTCATCTTTAATTTTACCGGTAACAAAGCAAAGTTCTTCATTACAAAAGGTGATTTTTCCATCTCTGTCCAATGAAAAAGCAATAAGATGCGACTTCTCAAGCGAATTGTGCAACTTACGCTCTGATTCCTGAAGTGCCTGTTGGAGGTTACGTTCATCCTCTTCAATTTTTTTGTCGGTAATATCTATTGTAGCTGAGATATAACCAGAAAATGCCCCTTCAGATTCATAAAGAGGAATGCCCGCTTCGTGAACCCACTTTAACTGCTGCTTTTTGTTATAAATTCTGTAAACGATACCGTATTTCTTTCGCTTACTAAATGCTGCTTCAATGGACGATCTAACCAGATCCACGTCTTCGTTGAATATATTTGAATACCATCCATCATTTTTTTGGTCTTTTAGACTCTTACCTGTAAAGTTTACCCATTGATTACTGAAATAATAAAACTCATTTTTACTATTGGCCATCTTGAACAGCACAGGTGCCGATTCTGGTAATTCATTCAACTCCTCTTTGCTAAGTAATAAGCTATTTACATCAGGAGACTCTACTTCGGGAAGATCTATAATCGCTGAAGCTATGCCGTTGAATGCACCATTTCGGTTAAATACTGGAATTCCAGATTCATAAACTTTTGTGAAGCTATTATCTGCCTTCTCCAGGTTATAGGTCACATTGTACTTTTCATGGTTTTTAAGTGCATTTACAATGGCTTTCTTGACACGATCCCGATCTCCAATATGGATTGATCTAAGCCATCCTTCTTTGAGTTGTTGATTAAATGAAGTTGCTGTATATTCCAGGTAGGCAGAATTCAGATAATATACTGATCCATCAGTATCATAGCATTTAAACATCAGTGATCCGTCAACCAAAAGGCTTTGGATATTTATCGGCTCTCTCCCGGCGATTGTTTGCTTCAAACTAGAGACCTCAAATTTTCTTGGGCTGAGCGTAATGTAGTATTTGTCTTTTTCAAAACTAAAAACCTGTACATCTGTAAAATGAAGGTCATTGTTTGATGTTTTGACCTGCATCATAAATGAGACCGGTAGCCCTAACTGTACATGATCCATCACGGATCTGAATACCTTCGTGGATAGATTACCATCCGGTTGGTATTCAGGGAAAATCGTTTCAATTGATTTTCCTACTAAAGAAGATATCTCGCAATCAAACAAATTATTTTTTGTTTCCTGCGCTTCAGAAATAATCTGACCCTCCAACTTGATTATACACTTGGCCAAGCCATCAGCGACATATTCTTTTTGAATGGACTGGCCCGGGGTATCAATCAATAACGTACTGCTGTTTTCTTGTGACATTTACACGAAATCAAGAGTAAAACTTCATAAAGTTAAACATTTTATAAGATTTTTTCTATTACGAATCTCATTCACCTTACATTGTTCATTATTTTTGAAAAAAGAAAATGAAGTAGAAATTCTAGCTATTTGTTTTGAACACAAAAAACTATCTAATTGTTCTAGTTGGTCCTACCGCGGTTGGGAAAACAGCCTTATGTGTAAAGCTAGCCCGGGCTCTACAATGTGAAATCATTTCGGCGGATTCACGTCAGTTTTTCCAGGAATTATCCATAGGAACTGCTAAACCTACTCTTTCTGAAATGGGTGGGATAAGACACCATTTTGTCGATTTCATTTCTATCGAACAGGAATTTAGTGCAGGAAAGTTTGAATTGGAAACGAGGAAATTACTTCCGGAACTATTCAGCAAACATCGTTGTGCAATGATGACAGGAGGATCCGGACTTTACATCCAGGCTGTTTGTGACGGCATGAATGATATTCCCGATGTTGATTTACGATTTAGAGATGCTTTATATAATGAGTTAAAAATTCATGGATTGTCACCTTTGCTGGAGGAATTGCGCATCAAAGATCCTGAATATTTTCATTCAGTAGATCACAAAAATCCTCAACGGATTATTCGAGCTCTGGAAATTTGCCGAGGTTCAGGGAGTCCCTATTCATCATACCGGACAGACCAAAAGATGAATCGAAATTTTGAGGTGATCAAAATCGCATTGGACCGTGAAAGGCACGAATTATTTGATCGTATTGATAAAAGAATGGACGAAATGATCGATTCCGGTTTGTTTGAGGAAGCACAAAAATTCCATAATCAACGTCAGCTTAATGCATTGAAAACAGTTGGGTACAAAGAGATTTTCGATTACATAGAAGGAGCGTATGACAAAAATGAAGCGATCAGATTATTGAAAAGAAATTCGCGTAGATATGCCAAAAGACAACTCACCTGGTTCAAAAAAGACCTGGAGTTTACCTGGTTTCATCCGGATGAATATGAAAAAATCTTAGCTTACATTCATCAAAAAATGGAAGTCTGATTTCATGGAAAAATTGCAATTAAAAGGGATATATATTTATCCAATCAAATCAATTAAGGGAGTCTCATTGCAAGAAACCTACGCAGGAGAGCGAGGCCTGGAATATGATCGCCGGTGGATGCTTATTGATGAAAATAAAGTATTCATTACCCAGAGAAATTTTCATGAACTGGCATTGATTGACCTCAATCTTGAAAAAGATCATATGGTTTTAAGTCATCGGAGTTTAAACACTTCAAACATGAAAATTCCATTGAAAATCCATGATGGCCAGATTATCCTTTCAACAATCTGGGATGATCGAGTGAACCTGATTTGGCCAAAACTTACGGCGGATGAATGGTTTTCCAACTTGTTGAAGACACGCGTTCGGTTGGTTTATATGCCGGATGATTCTCCAAGAAGGATCGACCCAAAATATGTATCCAAATCCATGAATACCAGTCTTTCTGATGGTTATCCATATTTGCTAGTCAATCAAACTTCACTTGCGGATGTAAGTGATAAAGCCGGTTTTAAACTAAAAATAGAACGATTCCGCCCCAATCTTGTCGTAAAGACACAAAATCCATTTGAAGAAGATAGCTGGAAAAAGCTGGCGATTGGTGAGATTAACTTCCAGGTAGTAAAACCATGCGCCAGGTGTGTGCTGACGACTATTGATCCTGAAACTGGAATACCGGGTAATGAACCACTCAAAACCTTAAGCTCGTATCGGAAGGTGGATAACAAAATTCTTTTTGGTCAAAACATGATTGCTGAAAACAAAGGAATAATCCGGGTAGGAGACGAAATAAAATTGGAACAATAATTTGCCAGTTGTTATTCTCCCTGAATATAAAAAAACTAAATTCGTCTTCCGTTTGTTACTCACTTAAAAAAACGATCAATGGTACTATTATTTTTAAAAATTCTGCATGTCATTTCTGTAATTGTGTGGATGGGAGTCTTACTCTACATACCCAGGTTGCTAATTTATCAAACTGAAGCCAATTCTAAAACAGAACCGGACAGGAGTGTTTTGATAAATCAATATAAAATCATGACCAAAAACCTGTGGATTAAAGTTGGTTGGCCGGCTGCCATTTTAACAATTCTATTTGGATTGGGGATCATGCACCCTTATTTTTCCAGTGTGTGGTTTTGGGTAAAAATGGGATTTGTCGTTGCCCTTTTGGGGTACCACCATGTAATTCATTTTGCAAATAAGAACCTTCAAAAAGATAAATACACTAAATCAGTGGCGCAATTAAAAACGATAAATCAAATCGGCTTTTTATTTTTATTATCCATTGTTTCACTAGCTGTAATGAAGGACACGATCAACAATTTCCTGATCATAGCAGGAGTTATTGTACTTGTGGTTTTCGTTTTTATTGTCGTTCGTTCAATGGTGAAAAAAACAGCAAAAAATAAAAACTAAAATCAATGAAAAGGCATTTTTTATTGTTTATTCTCCTAGGAATCATTCTGGCTTCCTGTAGTCAAAAAGAAGACAGGCTGCCAATTCTTGGCAGGAAAGAAATAAAAAGTGTAACATTCGATGGAAAGATAAATGCAGATACTATTTATCATACCATCCCGGATTTTAGTTTCACAGATCAGGATGGTAAAACCATAACGCAAGATTCTTTTAAGGATAAAATTTATGTTGCTGATTTTTTCTTTACCACTTGCCCAACCATTTGCCCCATTATGAAAAGACAAATGCTCAGGGTGTACGAAAAATACAAAGACAATCCGGAGGTGCTTATTTTATCGCACACGATAGATCCCGATTATGATTCTGTAGCCGTTTTGCATGAGTTTGCTGATCGGCTCGGTGTGAGCAGTAATACCTGGCATTTCGTTACTGGAAATAAGGATTCAATCTACAATATCGGTCAGAATAGCTATATGGTAACAGCCCGGGAGGATCCAAATGAACCTGGAGGATTGTTACACTCCGGGGCATTTCTATTGATAGATAAAGAAAGAAGGGTAAGGGGAATTTATGACGGCACGTTGGAAGACAAAGTTGATATCCTGATGAAGGATATTGACATATTGCTCAAGGAATACGCTGTCAAATGAGGAAACTATTTAGCGTAATATTTTTCATATTCCTGTTTTTCAATTTGTCATCTTGTGATCAGGAAAGTAAATCCGATCGATTTGACCATCTGGACTTTCGAACAAAAATTCGATTGCGCCAGTATCTTGGTGAAGGGAAAAGGCTGTATGATCTGCATTGCGCTAACTGTCATCAACTTGATGGGAAAGGGCTTGCAAGATTGTATCCACCGTTGAAAAATTCCGACTATTTAATGGCAAATAGAGCTGATGTCATATGTGGGATGCGATATGGTCAAAAGGGAGAAATTAAGGTCAATGGCGTTGTATTCAATATGGAAATGCCACCGATTCCCACACTTGTTGATCTCGAAATCGCTGAGATAGCAACGTATATCTATACTGAGTTTGCAGATAGTGTCCAGATCGTGACGCTGCATGAAGTGGGCGAAATCATGCAAATGTGCCAAAATGATTCGTTGATTAATATGGAAATAAAAAACCCCTGAAAAGGGGTTAGTTGTCGGAATCGTTAGGCTGAAGGATTTACTAATCTTCATAAATTTCTGATACAGAAACATGCTTCCCACTTTCAAGGGTCACATCCATATCAATTTTTACATAATCTTCCCTGATTTTAATTTTTAATTTATCGATATTTTTTACCTCGGAATCATACTTATCCTCTATTTCATCAATCACATCTTCCAGGTCATCGTCATCATGAAAATTGAACCCATGGTGATCGATATGCCTGGGATCAATGTCTTCTAATTCGATTGTCATGTTGGTGACTGCTTTTGTTACTACATCAGCAATTGATTCTGCAAAATCATCAATGTCAATCGAAATATTATCGAATTTAATATCAAAATCATCATCATCTAAATCAATATGGATTTGCGGATCATCAAACATTCGCTCCATTTTACGTCCAAATTCCTCTCCCCATTCCTCAAAATAGGTCTCTATGTCCTGTTCCTTTCCATTGATTTTGATGGTAACGGTAGCATCATCTTTATCATGCTTTTTTTGTGCATAAGCTGATCCGAAAAGAATAACCAGTAAAAGACCTGGAACAATAACTTTGGTAAATTTTTTCATCGTGAATAGTTAAATATGGTACGAACACCATAGAAAATATCATTCCAAAAGCGACAAACATTCGCAACTATCATGATGTCAGTAATTTACAGATTATAATATAGAAAAGCTACTTGATTTATGTTCATTATTCAACAAAAATATGTACAAATTCGAACGCTTATCTGGTAAAAAAGACATCCAGTAAGGTAAAATATAGTTAAGAGAACGATAGAATTGAGGAGGTTTTTGCGCTATTGATTATGAAAAAACCTGAACACCAGGATTTAAAATCATGGATTATATATTATTTTTCTTGTAATTATATGATCCCCAGTCGTTAACCTACAGATATAAATCCCCTTAGTTAATCCTTGATTTCCCCAATAAAAATCATGCGATCCAGCTTCTAAAAGTTGATCGATTTTTTCGAATACAATTTCTCCGGATAGGGTTAAAATACTCAATTTTGCAATAGACTTATTCGGAACAAATACATGAATGTTAGTCTGATCAGTAAATGGGTTGGGGAAATTGGTGAGAAGAATATCCTTGCTATCATTTTTGGGATTGTATTGAAGTGAAGTGATTATATCCGGATTACCTCCTCCAGGAGTGCTGCTGGAAATAGTGAAATTTCCACTTGACGAATCATAATCTGCATCTGATGCATTGTCCTGTACTACTTTTATTTTGGCAGAGCTTATCTCTTTGAATGGAATTTGCCAGTTATATTCAAGTACTGATTCATTTAGGTCAAGATCGATTTCCTCCCAATTTTTCCCTCCGTCTGATGAAAAATATAAGTCCCAGTTATGAGCTCCATGATCGATTAAAACTTTCCATTTAATCGTGATCATGTCTCCTGGCTTGAATGTTTCACTTCCCTCTGGGTAAATCAGTTCGGCATGAGCATGTATTTTAGAAAATGTAAAAAACAGAAAGAATACGGATAAAGACAGGTTTTTTACAAAGGACATCCTGAAAGTAGAAATTTAAATTTTCGTTTATTCAATTGAAGGGTTGAATTTATAGAATTGAATTGATGGATTTTGTCCTGCTTTTAACATTTGAATAAAATAATCTTCAATTTTTAAAAAAACGTAAATTGAATTCTCAATAAAAATTTCGTTTAGACAATAAAAGTTCCTGTTTTAAATCCCTACAATCTGCCTTCGCCGTTTTATATTCTTTATACAATTTGATTACCTTTAAACTCTTCAAAAAAAGATAAGGATGAGGAGCGTTTTACGATTTATAAATAGCTTGTTATTACTGGTTTTTATTTCACTTCCAATTTATTCACAATCAAAAAAAGCACTTAAACTCCATGACAAAGCTGTAGAAGATCTTGCCGGTTGGCAAAATCCTTTCACACAATGGAATTTCCTGGGAGAAATAAAATTGGATACGTTTTCAATTGACACAAAAAAGAAAATTGTCAAATTTCATTTTAGCACACCTTTGTCATATGTCCCGGTGAGAGAAGAAATCTACAATCAAGCCTTTTCTGGTTTGAAAGAAAGCCTCGGTAAAGAATTTGATAAATATGAAATACAAATTATTACAGACGGTCAGCGTTTAGAGGCACTCGTCCCCAATTACTATCGAAATTCCATAGATCTGGATTCCAAAAGAATGAGCCTTTCGGAAAAAGCCCGAATACCGATAGTCCGCAGAATAAATCAGCAAATTCCAGCTAAAGGATTATACTCCAGAAATATCGCCTTATGGCACAGTCATGGTTGGTATTATGAA
>JAHEMV010000668.1 GCA_024643455.1 Cytophagales bacterium | reverse complement strand
AGATAACACAACGCAAGATACCATTTTGATCCTGTCGTATAAGCATTCTCAGAATCAGCTATTTTTTTATAAAGCGGGATTGCATCATCAATTTTCTCTATTGCCTGGTATGCATTTGCCAAAATATAATCTGAAACAATTGTACGTTGAGCAGCATCGAGTTGATTTATCTTTTGAATCACTTGTTGAAATTCGCCACGGTCATAAAGAATAAAAACTAGCTCTATTGGATTTTGGTCAATTTTCTCACCGCGGGTAGTCTCTGGGATATATTTGTAAGGTTGATAGTACTGAGCAACCATGCTATCATAATTCGTGCTCAAACTGGAATAAATTATACCACTGGCTATAATAAAAAATGTAAGCACAGCTGCGATTGCATACCACTTTATAAATCGATTTCTGGTTGTCAGATTGTTGTTTGGTAATTCCAATAATTCCTTGTCCCAGGTTTTTACCTTTTCATGCAACTTTTTCCTTCCGGAATATTTAATCCCATCGGTAATCAATTTATACTCTTCAAAATTTGCTTTAAATTCCAAATCCGAAGACAATCTTTTTTCCATCTCTTCTTTCATCTCACGATCGAGTGCCCCTGCAATATATTGATCGAACAAGTCGATTTCCTTTTGGTGTTTGTCCATGTTATTGGTCAGTTAAGGGAATTAAACTCCGTTTTAAAAATTTGTTTTAATCGTTGAAGACATTTGTACTTCATGTTTTTAACTGTATCTCTATTTTTATAATCCAGAATTTCAGAAATCTCCATCATGGATTTTTTATGATAATAATATTGCTCCAAAATGCTTTTACATGGATCTCCGAGAAGTGCCAAGCTTGATTCAACGTTAAGTAATTTCTCCTCATACACTTCATCTATTTCACTATAGTAAATTTCCTGAACTTCAAAGTTTTCATCTACAGCTTCTGGCATTCTTTTTTTCTTACTCCGGAGCAATTCAAGTATTTTATTTTTCCCTATACCAAAAAGATATGTCTTTACCTGGGTAGATATTTCAGTTACTTTTCCGTTAATGATATTCTCATAAAAGATGACAATGGTTTGTTGAAAAACATCCTTAGCTTCTTCCATGGTACAGTCATAATGCTTAACTGCCCATAATAAAAATTCATTTCTATAATTATTGTAAACTTCCTTAAGCTCTTGTTCACTATCCTTACTTTTGATCCGATCGATCAGTGAATGATTCTCCATTCGCTACTCTATGATTATTTATAAAAAAAGTAACCTTGACAAAAAATTAATTTATCAAATTAATAGGTGGGGTTCAATTTTTGAATATAATTCAAAAAAAAGTATTGACTTATACCTAATTCCATTTTTTTTTATTTTTTGCACAATTAGACAAATTTCGATAATTCGAATAAAAATTGTAATACGCCACTAGTCTCAACAACAAGCAAGACCTCAATATTTTCACTATAAATATTCATTTTATTTTACAATAGTAAATCCACAAATTTTTGCCTAAATTAATAGACGATAATCAACCTAATCGATTATCATTTTTGATAATTTAAATACTAATGTCATGAAAAACTTAGTCTATAAATTGCTCTCCTTAGTTTTCCTCTTTACAATACTGTTTAGCTGCAAACCCAAAGATCAGATTAAGATCGGCATAAGTCTTGGCCCATTGCATGAGCGATGGGAAAAGGATAGAGATTATCTGGTAAAAAACTTTGAAATAAAAGGGGCTAAAGTAATCGTTAAAGAAGCTAACAATGATGAATCTCTGCAAAAAACACAGTTTCTGGACCTGGTTAAAGCCAAGGTAGATGTTATCATCATGGTAGCTGTAAATAGCCAATCGGCAGGGGCTTTGGTTCAAGTAGCTAAAAATAATAATGTAAAAGTGATCGCTTACGACAGACTCATAAAAAATTGTGACCTGGATTATTATGTTTCTTTTGACAATATAAAAGTTGGTGAGCTTCAAGCAGACTATCTCACGAGGATTACTCCACAGGGAAATTATGCTATACTTGGCGGATCATTGAAAGACTATAACTCGATTCTATTGAGACTTGGTCAAATGAATATTTTGCAACCTTTAATTACTAGGAATGATATTCATGTGGTATTGGATAAAAATGTTGATAATTGGGATGCGGATATCGCTTATTCTATTATCAATGATTATTTAAAACAATCTACTGATCTCGATGCAATCATCGCGTCAAATGATATGATAGCCAAGGGTGTTTGCAAGGCTTTAATGGAACATGAACTTTGTGGAAAAATTCTGGTTTCCGGTCAGGACGCTGAAACAGATGCCTGTAAAAGGATCGTCGAAGGAAGGCAAACTATGACGGTTTATAAATATATAGAATCGTTAGCAAGCGCTACCACCAATATCGCGCTTTCGCTTGCTGAAAATGGCTCCTTGCCTTATTCCCAAACCACAATCAATAACGGAAAGATCATGGTGCCTTCAATTCAATTGCCCAATATGATTCAGGTCAATAAAGAAAATATGCGGATGACCGTTATTGCAGATGGTTATCTTGATGAAAAAGTTGTTTTTGGAGGAATCTAAAAAAAAGGGTTGTCAATATA
>JAHEMV010000170.1 GCA_024643455.1 Cytophagales bacterium | reverse complement strand
AGTTGGAGTTCCAGGTTGGTGATGTCATAGGAAAGGAAATAAGGGCAAATGATGGCAATTATTTTGGCGGTGTATGCATCAATTTGTTGCGGCATCCGGCAGGAGGTAGAGCCCAGGAGGGTTATGGTGAAGATTCCTATTTATTGGGTCAAATGGGAAGTGCATTAATGAAAGGAGTTCAAAAAAATAACGTAATAGCTTGTATCAAGCACTTTGCGCTTAACAACCAGGAGAACGCACGATTTAAGATCAATGTTGAAAGTGATGAGCGTATTTTACGCGAAGTTTATCTGGCACATTTTAAAGAATGCATTGAAAATGGAGCAGCAAGTGTAATGGGAGCGTACAATAGATTCCGAGGAGAACAATGTTGTGAGAATTCACACTTATTAAACGATATTCTAAAGGATGATTGGGATTTCAAAGGATTCACAATCAGTGATTTCGTCGAAGGAGTAAAAAATACTGAGAAAGCGGCAAATGGTGGTTTGGATATTGAAATGCCTGCGGAACATTATTATGGTGAAAATCTAATTAAAGCCGTATCCGACGGAAAAGTATCTGAAAAGGTTGTTGACGAAAGTGCTTATCGGGTCACCAGAACAGTATTGAAATTTGAAACAGCTCCAGATCCGATTTCTGAATATCCAGAAAGTTTAATTGGAAATAAGGACCACATTTCGCTTGCTTTGAAAGCAGCTGAAAAATCCATGGTTTTAATGCAAAATAAGGACGCTGTACTTCCATTTGACAAGGCTAAAATCAAAAATGTATTGGTCGTTGGAAAACTGGCAATTACTGAAAACATTGGTGACCATGGATCAAGCCAGGTCAGACCCGCATATGTCGTTACACCCATGCAAGGACTGGAAAAGCTATATGGGGATGCGGTGACCTTTAAGCATGATTTAGGGGAAGATATTGAAAAGTTAAAAGTATTGGCAAAAGAAGCCGATGCCGTTATTTATATAGTTGGTAATAATCACGATGACGAAGGAGAATTCATGGATGTTGGTGGAACTCCAATAGGTGGCGACAGAAAAAGTATTCGACTTCACAGCAATGAAAGTAAAATACTTCAGGAAGTAGGCCCGTTAAACAATAATTCAGTTGCTGTTCTCATTGGAGGTAGTGCTATAATTATAGAGGAGTGGAAGGATAAAATTAATGGAATTATTGAAGCTTTTTACCCTGGAATGGAGGGAGGTACTGCTATTGCCGAGATCATTTTTGGCGAAGTAAACCCCGGAGGAAAATTGCCTTTTACGATTGCAACGGAAGAAAGCCAATATCCGGAATTTGACAGTGAGGCAACAGAAGTAACGTATGATCGGTACCACGGGTATATCAAACTGGATCATGATGGAATTAAGGCTGCTTTTCCATTTGGTTTTGGACTTTCCTATACTACTTTTTCCCAGGATAGTGCAACAGTAATAGTAAAGGAAGGTGCTATTGAAGCTAGTGTCAATGTAACAAATATTGGAGATCGTTCAGGTGATCAGGTAGTTCAACTTTATATTGGATTTGACAATTCAATGGTTGAGCGTGAACATAAATTATTAAAAGGATTTCAACGAATATCCCTTAATCCTGGTGAGACAAAAACGGTTAAAATATCATGCCCATTGGATAAATTGCAATGGTACAATTCTGAAACTTCTTCATGGGAATTAGAGCAAATGGAATATCAAGTATATATCGGATCAAGCAGTGACGAAAATGACTTAATCGAAACTGCGTTCGTCATCGAATAATATTAGTATTGCACTTTACTTGAGTAAATGCTGATTAATTTAGGTTAAAGGCCGATTCACGAGAGTCGGTTTTTTTTATTATGAAATAATCAAAACCTCAAAGTATCCGGTAAATACTTCGCCGCCAGATCTTCGTAGAAAGGCCTCAATTCTTTTACATTTGGCGCTATTGGGGATTTAGAATATAAATCATAAGGATTAAATGCATGAACCCATTTAAACATTTCTTTGTCATGTTTATCCATAAGATGATTATAGGCTTCCTCTTTGTGTTGTGCATAAAATGAATGATAACGGATCATATACAAGGCAGATTCCGGTAAATAGTCCTTCAAGATATGATAAAGGTATTCATCATGGCCCCAGGACATCAATACGTTATTTAACCCACAATTTGGCTTATAAACGCCAAACTTCGAATTATATCGCGCATCACCGCTATCAGGATTGTCACTAAAAAATTCCGGATAAACAATTTTATCAGAGAATCTGCATCCTACCGGGAACGTATCGCCAACAACTGCCCACTGAGGTTCACCAAAAAGGCAAAGTACCTTTCCCAGGTCATGAAGGAAGCCGGTCAGTACAAACCAATCAGGATGCCCATCGGCCCTTATTGCTTCAGAAGTCTGCAGCAAATGTTGGGTCTGATCGAGATCAGTATCCGGATCGGAGTCATCTATCAATGTATTGAGAAACTCAACTGCTTCCCATAGTGTCATTACTTTTTTATCAAATTTTAAGTATTCCTCCCGCTTCTGTAAGACAAACTCATATGTCTGGAACTGATGATTCATTTTATAAAATTCTTTCACGGTGTCTCGTGCCGGGTCATCATAATTTCGAAAAGCATCTTTGCTTTTTTCACCATTTTTAGGATATCGCTTGAGCAAATCTTCTTCCCAGGCCTCTTCCATCATCATGTTTTTTCTTCCTGTTTCCATTTGATTGCGTATTAAAGTTATTTATTGTCGTTAATTTTTTTCTTAATTCCAGTGACCTTGCCAGATATAGATGGCTATAGTAAGTATAACCAGAATGACTCCCATTAGTTTGGCGTATTTCCACGGATGCATATCCACCACACCAATATCTTTAGGTGTAAAGGTATTGGTATTCGGATATAAATATGATAGCCCATACATCATGACCATGTTCAGGACAAACTCAATCCCCCAAAGATGTACAAAGTGAATATTTACCTCAAATACAAAACTTGAAAGTATATAAAAAGCCAGGCCAAAAAACAAGGTGATCTTAGCTGCAGTAGCTGAGATTTTAGGAATAAACAAACCTGCAATCATGATCGAGGCGATGGGAATGAAAAATATCCCATTGAGTTGTTGAAGTAATTGATAAAGCCCCTCCGGTGCTCCTGCCACCAATGGTGCTACCATAATTGCAAAAATAGCCAGTACCAGCGAGGTCAGTTTACCTGCCCTGACCATTTGTTTTTCAGATGCAGATTTATGTAGATATCGCTTGAAAATACCGATACTAAATAATGTGGCCGTACTGTTCAATACACTATTGAATGTACTTAAAACTGCTCCCATGACCACGGCAGCAAAAAAGCCAACAAAACCCAATGGCAACACTTTTTTTACAAGTTCCGGATAAATCAAATCCTGATTATTGTAAAGGCTATCTCCAAAATAGTAAAATCCAATAATACCTGGTAAAACAATAATTATAGGAACGAGAAGTTTCAATACACCTGTATATAATAATCCTTTTTGCGCTTCAGCCAGATTTTTCGCACCAAATGCTCTTTGAATTATAGTCTGATTCATCCCCCAGAAATACAATTGGTTGATGACCAAACCTGTGAATAAAGTACTAAAAGGCAATACTGAATCTGCTTTCCCGATCACATTAAATTTTTCAGGGGCTGCCTGGTATACCTTGCTGAGTCCGGTGAAAATATTGCCATCGCCGATATCCCATAAAGCCAGAACAGGAACCATTAATCCGCCAATAAATAATCCAATACCATTAATAGTATCAGAAAAAGCGACAGCTTTTAGCCCACCAAAAATTGCATAAACTGAGCCAACCACTCCGATCACAATTACTGTAATCCATAAACCTTCACCTTTGGTTATTTCCAACACCTCGGAAACGTTAAATATACTTTCAAGGTTGATGGCACCGGTGTATAGCACAATCGGAAGCAATGTTACTGCAAATGAAACAATCAGGAAAAGGGCGACCAGGGTTCGTGTAAGACCATCATATCTTTGTTCCAGGTATTGTGGTATGGTAGTCAATCCCATTTTTAAGTAAGTCGGAACAAAATACAATGCCGCCACGATCAAGGCCAATGCAGAGGTCACTTCCCAGGCAACAATAATAAATCCGTTTTTATAGGAGGAGCCATTCATTCCCACCAAATGCTCAGTTGAAATATTGGTGAGCAGCATGGAACCGGCAATCAGGACTCCTGAAAGACTTCTGCCTCCCAAAAAATATCCATCCTGAGAGCTGAGCTTTTCATTTCTAAGTTTATACCATGAATATATTGCCACGAAGGCCGTGAAGGCAATAAAAGAAATGTAAGTTGGCATAATAATCAGTTCATGCTTTTATGATCAAATCAAGGATTTTTGTCCTTTTTTGGATCATTGCTTTATTGTCTAACCAAGTATTTACTTGTGAAGACATCTCGTGAAAATACTAATATTATCCATTAAAATTATTTGAGATAAAAAATATTGCGATTCGACTTTTTTTAAATTTCAAAATCAACAAATTTTTTTTCTGAAAAACCAACTTTATTTAGTTCGTATTTTACATTACCTTGTTAATAAAGCAGATTTCAAAAGAATAAAATTAGAATCATGAAGGATAAGGTTAAGAGACGTAATTTTTTCAAAAAAGCATCCGCCTTTGGTTTACTTCCAATATTCGGATCAGGAATAGCGGTCAGTGCCAAACCTAGTATGGGACAGTTACAATCTGTACAATCTGAAAGTGATCTAAAAATAACTAAAATAGAATTTATCAGACTTATCGGGAGCTCTGGAAATCGATCTATTTATGTGACAGCTGAAACAGAAGGTGGCACAAAAGGAATGTATGGCCCTATTGATGATGATGCAATGATCCTTGCCGATAAACTCATGGTAAAGAAGGTGATAGGACGAAATGCATTGGAACATGAGGCAATTTGGAATGATCTTTTTGATGGAGACAGGCATTCAAGGGGAAGTCATTATCTCATGGGAATGTCAACTATTGATAATTTACTCTGGGATTTGAAAGGACAAATATTTGGTCAACCTGTTTACAAAATTCTGGGTGGAAGTCGGAAGCAGGTTCAGGTTTACGGCAGTTGTCTGGGCTTTTCTCAGGAGCCTGATAAAATGCAGGCCAAAGCCAGGGAACTGAAAGCTGAAGGTTATACCCATCAAAAATGGTTTCTCAACCAGACCAGTCCGGAAGATGGACCAGCAGTAATGGCTGAAAATGTTGAAAAGGTAAGGTTGCTCCGCGAAGCTCTGGGTGATGATGCTGACTTAATGATCGATGCTTTGTTTAATTGGAATTTGCCCTATGCTACCTCCTGGGCCAAACAGGTAGAAAAATATAATCTACGTTGGTTTGAGGAGCCTGTGCCCGCTGCCAATTTGGATGCCTTTATCGAATTGAGCAGGGAAACATCTGTACCCATAGCCAGTGGCGAACATTTTTACGGAAGATGGGATGTTCAGAAATTTTTGAAGGAAGATGCAATTAGGGTTGTGCAAGCTGATCCCGAATGGTGTGGAGGCATCTCAGAATTAGTAAAAATCTGTGCAATAGCGTCAGTACATGGCGCACAGGTGATACCTCACGGCCATAGTATTCATGCAGCAATGCATGTGGTGGCGAGCCAATCTCCGGATGTCTGTCCACTTGTGGAATACCTCATCAATAAAATGAACGGAGATTATTACGATTTTGAAAAAAATCCACCAAGACCTGTGAATGGAAAGCTAACATTACCTGATCGGCCTGGGTTTGGTATTGAACTTGATCCAGAAAAAATCAGTAAACGAGAAGTGATCACCTGGCACGAATTGTAACTCATTACAATGGAAACTTTTAACATTACGATCCGTGCCAATTATGCCGATACGGATCAAATGGGTTTTGTGCATCATGCTAACTATGCAAAATATTTAGAGTTTGCACGATGGGAGTTATTCAGATCTTTGGGATTAACATACAAATCCATTGAAGAAGAAGGCATCCTCATACCAGTAATTGATATGCAGTTTCGTTTTATAAAGCCAATATTCTACGATGACCTGATTCGGATATCGCTCAAAATGCAACTTATAGGATCGACGCGTCTGTTAATTAAATACCAGATATTTAAAGATGATGATTTACTGATTCACAAAGCTGAGACTACATTGGCGTTTATAAAAAAGACCAATAAGCGACCTTGCAGGATTCCTGATAATATTCGATCGCTATTTGAAAATTAACAGTATAAAAACAAATAAAATGCCTCTTTTCTAGTAATGGGAAATAGAATATTTTAGTTAAAGTTTTTTTTCTGCCAATACGCGAATTACAGCAGCTTCTCCCTGATGATTAGCCCCTTCATCTAAAACTGTCTTTGTTTCTTCGAGAATATGAAAATCCAGATTGGGAAAGAGCATTTTTATTTCATCCTTACTATACAACAGATCCAGGTTTTGTGGACCTCCTGATTCTCTACCCAATTGGTTTTTACTAAAAACCTCCATGATCAAATGCCCTCCTGGAGCAAGTGCATTTTCAAGTTTCTTAAAAAGTCTGGTTCTCTCCATAGTTGGAAAATGTGCAAAGACCATGGCAATGGCATCAAAAGAATCACTGGTCTCGAAATCATCTGCATTTACTATTTTATACTCAATTGACACTTCATATGAAGCAGCCAATTTGAGCGCCTTTTCTCTCCCGGACTCGCTATAGTCAAAAGCAGTTACCTTCCATCCTTTAAGTGCTGCATAGACAGAATTTCTCCCTTCGCCCTCAGCAGGAAGCAACAATTTACCCTTGTCAAGCTGGTTGATTTGTTCGGCAAAAAAAACATTAGGTGCTTTGCCATAAACATAGATCGATTGACCAAAACGCTCATTCCAAAATTCCTTCATAAAAAAGATTAATTATATCGATTTCAAAATTACCTAAAATAATATTGGGAATGGTAGAATTAAATGAGCGAATTCCTATTCTTTGAATATAAAAATATTGGGTTGGTTTAGCGCTTTGATGAATCCTCTGAACATACCATTGGAATTGAATGAAAACATAATATTTCCTTCAGCATCCAGGCCGATTACACCACCTTCTCCACCTAATTTTGTTAATTTGTCTTGAATCACGACATCTGCTGCGGATTGGATATTTAATCCTTTGTACTCCATCAGAGCAGAAATATCGTATGCGACCACTGATCGAATAAAATATTCGCCATGACCTGTGGCACTTATTCCACAGGTTTTATTGTTTGCATAGGTTCCTGCACCTATTATGGGTGAGTCTCCGATTCGTCCATACCTTTTATTTGTCATTCCACCAGTTGAAGTTCCAGCAACTATATTTCCATGGATGTCCAAAGCAACGGCACCGACCGTACCGAACTTGTATTCTTTATTTGGTTGATCGGTACTTCCCTGTTCTTGCGATTCTGCCTGTTTAGCTTTCAAAAGTTGCTGGTATCTTTTTTCGGTATAGAAATATTCCGGATCAACCAATTCTACCCCTCTTGATTTGGCGAAATCTTCTGCTCCACTACCAGAGAGCATTACATGTGGTGAATGGAGCATGACCTCAATAGCCGCATCAATAGGATTTTTAATATGCCTAACACCCGAAACAGCACCGGCATTAAGACTCGCACCATCCATAATGGCAGCATCCATCTCGTTGGTTCCTTCATTGGTAAATACAGCGCCTTTACCTGCATTAAATAAGGGTGAGTCTTCCATAACCTTTATTGTTGCACGTACAGCATCCAGACTTGTCCCTCCCTGACTCAATAATGCAAAGCCTGTATTTAATGCTTCCTCCATTTTTTGCCGGTATAAATTTTCTAGCGAATCCGGCAAATTTTCTTTATAAATATTGCCCGCCCCTCCATGGATTACCAGGGCAATATGTTGCGAAAACCCAATTGAAGAGCAGTAAAATATCATCAAAAGAATAAAAATTAACTTGCGAAAAACTACCTCCATATCCACAGATTTATATTTTTTTCAGAGAAATGCAACCTTTTTACTAATCTTACTTATTTAAAATTAGAATAGATGAGTGAAAAAAATCTAAAAACAGAAAGTTTTTTGTTTTGAAATCTTATTCTATTTTTGGGGCTTTAAGTGATCTAGTGTTTTAACTTAAATGAATTTGCTATGGGAAATGAAGAAAAACAAGGTTATTCCAGTTCAGAACTCAAAGAATTTGAAGAACTGATCAATACCAAGCTTGAAAAGGCAAAAAAGGAATTGCAAAGTCTGAAATCAACCTTAAGCAAAGATGATGATAGCGGAACAGATGCGACATTTGCTTATGCCAAAGTTTTGGAGGATGGTGCAGATACTGCTGAAAAGGAAAGCATGAGTCAACTTGCGGCACGACAGCAAAAATTCATTTCCAATCTGGAAAATGCTTTAATTCGCATAAAGAACGGAACGTATGGAGTTTGTGTAGACACAGGCAAACTCATACCTAAAGAACGATTACGTGCTGTGCCTCACACGATGCAGTGTATAGAGGCAAAACTCAATCGTAGCTAAATTGGACTTCCTCCAGAATCATGTAGAAGCACTTATATTTTGCTCGACCCAGCCAATTAAGGTTGAGGAGATTCAGTCTTGTCTTGTTGAGATGTTCGATGCGGAAGTTCCGATTGACGATATTGTATCAGCGGTAACACAACTACAGGAAAGATACCAGTCCGATGCGTTTTCAATGGAAATCATTAAAGTTGGAGGAGGCTATATTTTCTACTCAAAACCAGCCTATCAGGCGAGTATAGGCATCATGCTCAAGCAACAGTCAAAAAAGCGGATGTCAAACTCGGCGTTGGAAACGCTTTCCATTATTGCCTATAAGCAACCCATTACCAAGTCCGAGATAGAACAGATTCGCGGTGTAAATTGCGATTATACGGTTCAAAAGCTTCTTGAAAAAGAGTTAATAGAAATAAGAGGGAAATCCCCTTCAGTTGGAAAGCCATTGATTTATGGGACCAGCAAAAACTTCATGGAGTACTTTGGAATAAATGACCTCAAAGAGTTACCCACTCCAAAGGACTTTGCACCAGAAGAGAATGTGATTGGTGAACAAAGTGAAGACTAATCAACTAAATTTCGCTCATAAACGATCCAAAATCCATGGGGTTTGATAAAAAACCAATCCGAAGAAAAGTAGAAAAAAACCTTTCCAAATCAGGTTCTACTGAACAAAAAAAGGAAGCTCCTGCCTCCCAACCAATTGAAGCAGAAACAAGACTTAATAAATATATTGCCCAGTCAGGTGTTTGTTCACGGCGGGAAGCAGATGAGTTGATCAAAGACGGAAAAATCAGAGTTAACGGAAAAGTCATCACCGAGATGGGGTTTAAGGTAAAACCTGGTGATGAAATTCATTATGGAAAAACACTGCTTTCCAGGGAAAAACTAATTTATGTATTGCTCAATAAACCCAAGGATTTCATTACAACAACAGATGATCCCCAGGAACGGAAAACTGTTATGCAG
>JAHEMV010000667.1 GCA_024643455.1 Cytophagales bacterium | reverse complement strand
GTATTGAAGCGCTGATAAATGTAAAATTCAGCGCTCTCTTAGATTGAAATTACTTCAGGATAATGATAAATAATAATATTACCTCCAATGAAAACGCTAAACTATTTCTCCATCATACTTTTTTTAATTAGCACCACAATCAGCATTGCTCAACCTTTGTCTATTAATGAGCCGGTATCAAAAATGATCTTAGATGGGATCATCCGGGGAGTAGTATCTGACAGTAAAAGCAATGTGCCATTGCCCTACACCAGTATCGTTTTGAATAACCAAAGAGATTCTTCATTTGTAATGGGGACCATAGCAGCTGAAGATGGTGGTTTTATTCTTGAGAAAGTTCCCTACGGAAACTTTTATCTCGAAGTAAAATTTATTGGATACGAAAAAACGATCATTCCTGACATTGCTGTTACTACTGAACAAAAGGAAAAAAATGTGGGAATTATTAAAATTGTTGAAGCATCAAAGCAACTAGAGGAGGTAACAGTCACAGCTGAGCGGTCAGCAGTTGAATATCGCCTTGACAAAAAAATTGTACAGGTGAGTGAAAATTTGAATGCTATGGGTGGAAGTGCAGCTCAGGCACTCACAAATATACCATCCATTACGGTCGACATTGATGGTAATGTTTCACTCCGTGGCAGCTCAAACTTTACCGTTTTAATTGATGGAAAACCTAGTCCATTAGAAGGCAGTGATGCATTAAGGCAAATTCCGGCAAGTGCAGTGGAAAACATAGAAATCATTACCAATCCATCTGCGAAATATGACCCGGATGGACTATCCGGGATTATTAATATCATCACGAAAAAGAGTGCCTTAGATGGCGTAAGTGGAATTGTCAATACTTCAATTGGTACAGGAAATAAGTACCGGGGCGATTTTCTGATCAATTATAAGGATGAAAAGTTTTCCGCATTTTTAGGAGCAGATTATACCGATGAATCCCGTGCCGGAAAAATAAATGTATCCCAAATGACTACAATCAATGATACCGCCAAATATGTGGATCATAGTGGCAGTGGACCATTTACCCGTAAAGGATACACATTTAAAGGAGGTATAGGGTATAACTTAAATGAAAAAAGCAGTATCTCCCTGGAAGGAAATTACGGCTATGGCAGCTTCTCCCGATCATCAAATGAAAATTTCAAGGAATACACGATTCCATCATCAATAATCAAGTATTATAAATTGAATGAAAGTGATTCACGCTATGAAGATTTTTATAGCCTTACTTTAAACTATGAAAAGCTATTTAGTAATAAAGACCACAAATTGACTTCCTATTTGTATTATGCTAACGAATGGGGAGGGTCAGATGAACACATCGATCAATATGTGACGGATGAAAACTGGAATATAAATGATCCTGATCCATATCTCATTTATGTAAATGAGCCTGGAAAAGAATCTGAATTAAGGTTTCAAATCGACTTTTCCAAGCCAATTGGAACTGAAGGAAAAATAGAATCAGGATATCAGATGCGGAATGATCAGGAAAAGGAAAGCTATTTTTTTAACGAATGGAACAACGATTTGAATGATTGGATTGATAATCCAAATTTTACGAATGCCTTAGTATTCAGACGAAATATCCAAGCTGCCTATGGATTATATGCCAATAAATTATTGGGATTTGATTATCAGCTGGGTCTTCGCGGAGAGTATACCTTTAGAAGCGTAAAAAATGACAAGGCCGATAATCCATCAGAATTGGAACGCTTTGACTATTTTCCAACGGTACATATTTCGAGAAAAATTGGGAAAGACGATCAGGCTCAAATAAATTATAGCCGAAGAATTCGTAGGCCACAAGGACGAGATCTTGATCCTTTTGTAAATTATATGAGTCCAAATACTGTGAGAGTAGGCAATCCAGATTTATTACCAGAATATGTCGATTCGTATGAACTCAACTTTCAAAAAGGTCTCGGAAAATCCTGGGTGAGCCTCGAGACATATTATCGGCTGACACACGATGCAATGACTCGTGTTACTGAGGTTAAGGAAGACGGTACTCGGATTTTGACCATGGATAATCTAAACGAAGAACAAGCCATGGGAGCAGAATTGATGTTAAACTTTATAGCAAATAAATGGTTCAATCTAAACCTAAGTGGCAACATGTATAAGTTTCAACTCTTTGGAACCGTAATGGATGCTGATGTAAGTAACTCAAGCACCAATTACGATTCACGTTTTAATGCAAATTTCCGAATCACGCCAACAACAAAATTTCAAGTTCAGGGATTTTACCAGGGTCCAACGGTTACTGCCCAGGGAAGTCGTGAAGATTTTTTAATGACTAGTGCTGCAGTAAAACAAGATTTCTTTAAAGAAAAACTTTCTGCGACCTTGCAAATTCAGGACATTTTTGGCACTGCATCTTCCAGCTTCGCAAGCATAGGCGAAAATTTCTATGATAAGATAAGCATGAAGCGAGAATCACAGGTAGTCATGCTGACCTTAGGTTATAGAATAAACAATTATAAAAAACAAAATGGTAATGGAGGAGGTGACCAGGGGGGAGAGAATGGTATGGATCAGGGCGGATATTAACTTATTAATTGAGTCTCATT
>JAHEMV010000666.1 GCA_024643455.1 Cytophagales bacterium | reverse complement strand
TTGATGCTGTAATAGCCTAAGAAAAATACCCATAAAGCGGCAATCGTGAGGATAATCATTCTGAGCTGTACCCAATCGGCCACATCAAAAAATACGATTATACTGTTTATAATTAATGCGCACGTACCTACCACAAGCATGCTCCAGGTGAGATACCAGAGCCACTCCAGTTTGAGTGAATTGCTGGTAAAAGAGTACAGTTTTTTCAGGTTTCTTCTGTGTTTTGATAAAATTCCTATGGACCATAAACAATATATAACTGGCGATATCGATCCTAAAATTAAAGTAATTGAAATTTTTAGCCCTGGTGTTCCATGGACAATATTATTGAGTTCAGCAATTTTTTGATCTCCAGTTTGAAAATAGAAATGATAGAACTGATAGAGGTGATCTGCGAAAAAAGGAAGAAAATGAAAGATATATTTTGGTTTAAACTGATGGTTTTCAGAAATATAGTTTTTAACAAAGAAAAAAAGTAAAGGGCCATATAAAAATGAAATGGGATTTGCCGTACCAATCAGGTGTGGGAATCTAAATTTATAGTCGCTAACCATAACAAAGTTTACACCCAATTGATAGCACAACATTAAAAAAAGTGCTGCCAGGATATAATCTGCTACTTCTTTTTTCTTTTTGGTGAGGGCCAATGTGGCAAAGAAAAAAGCCTGAATAAAACCGATAGTTATGATGGTCTCCATTTGATTAGGTGAATCATCTTAAAAATAGAGGAAATAATTAAGAAAAGCAGTGGCCCTTAACTCAATTATGCATTTGTATACTCATTTATCCCAATGCCACCGCTTACTTTAAAATATAACAATAGCAAGTTTTGGGTAATCATATACCCACTAAATTTAATTCTATACCTCAAGTGGGTATATTTATTATAAAGAATTTAAATAATTGAAAATCAATAAAATAAAATATATTCAATCTATTAATTAACCTAAATTATATATTAAATAAATCCAACATATGTTGCATATTTTCGTTGTCTAAATATAATTATATCATGATTGTTGTTCTTTAATTTTAAATTTGTTCTAAAAGTATACTTCACAAATTCACTTCATATTTAATAATCAAAATTACTGTTATGAAAAAATCAGCTTTTTCCCAAGTACAGTTAAATATCATGAGCTTTATATGTTGCGTGATATTGTTTGCAAGTTGTCTTAGCGATCCAGAACCGAATCCTGTAAAAATGGTTGCAAAAGAAAAATCAGTAATAAGTTCCGTTGAAAATCTTTCAGAAGATGAAATTTCAAGCCTTTTGTTTATGGTTGAGGAAGAAAAACTTGCCAAGGATGTATATGACAAAATGTTTCAGCTTTATGGATTGACTATTTTCCAAAATATATACCAAAGTGAAACACGTCATGTTGAGGCAGTATCTAAATTGATTGAGAAATATGGTTTGACTAATCCCATCAATGATAAACTGCCTGGTGAGTTTGATAATGAAGAATTGCAACAGTTGTATACTGACCTCATCGACTTAGGTACCGTTTCAAAATTGCAGGCAATAAACGTAGGTGTAATTATTGAAAACAAGGATATCATAGATATTCAAGGATATTTGGATTTGGTAGTAGTAAGCAAAGACATTGAAATGGTATATAATCATTTGTTGGATGGATCAGTAAATCACCTGGCTGCGTTTGAACTTGAACTCTAATCTTTGATTTTATTGATCAGTAGATATCTTTTATGTTTTTCTATTAGGTAAATACGGGTATGTTATACTGGCATACCCGTTTTTTTATAAAAACCCATTTACTTTCTGGGAATTCTCTCAGTTTATTCAATTTTTAACTTTCCTTTCTATCCGCACTTTTTTAACTTGCTTTAGTACAAAAAAAGAAAAAAATGAAAATCGGAGTGATATTTTCAGGTTCCGGCGTATTTGACGGGACAGAAATCCAGGAAGGTGTTTTCACCTTATTAGCCATTAAAAAAGTTGGAGCGGAATCAGTCTGTTTTGCGCCCAATATTAATCAGCATCATGTGATCAACCACATCACGGGCGAAGAAATGAATGAAACCAGAAATGTGCTGGTCGAATCTGCCAGAATTGCCAGGGGTTCTATTCAGGATCTGGAAGCGTTTGATTCCTCAAAATTGGATGCTTTAGTTGTACCAGGGGGATTTGGTGCGGCCAAAAATCTAACAGGGTGGGCCTTTTCCGGACCGGATGGCGATATCAACGACCAGGTAAAAAATGCCGTTTTATCCATGGTCAAGGCAAAAAAGCCTATTGCTGGTTTATGTATGGGCCCAACAGTTATTGCGAAAGCGCTTGAAAAAAGTGGCATTTCGCCATCACTCACAGTTGGAACGACAACAGCTCCTTCACCTTATGAGATAGACGCGATCAGTCAGGGAATGGAAAAAACCGGTGCAAAAGCAGTGATGAAAACCATCGAAGAAATAGAAGTTGATTCCAAAAACAAAATTGTCACTGCACCCTGCTACATGATGGAGGCCGATATTTTACAGGTACGAAACAATGTACAAAAAGCCATAGATGCCTTGGTGAAATTGATTTGAAAAGTCTACTCGTATTAGTAAAAATCTGCTTTTGT
>JAHEMV010000169.1:239-9517 GCA_024643455.1 Cytophagales bacterium | reverse complement strand
ACGGATCTCGAATAGAAGCAGTTGCAGAAAGAACAAGTAAAAGCTGGTCCTGGAATGGCATCAGCATTTCATTTGTTGTGTACACGCCTAAGGATTTTGCGTGTGAGTTAAATACAAGCGGCGGATCACTTGATCTATCTGGTGTCAGTGGTAAATCACACGAATTAAAAACCAGTGGTGGTAGTATAACGGCAGAAGATATGTCTGGAAATCTCCTGGCAAGAACGTCCGGTGGCAGTATTAATGTAAGTGATTTTACAGGTAATCTTGATGCCAATACAAGTGGTGGCTCCATAAATCTGGAAGATATCATGGGAGATATCGATGTGAATACTTCAGGTGGAGGAATCAAAATAAATGATGTACGTGGAGAAGTGGAAGCTTCAACCAGTGGCGGAAGCATCACCGCTGATATTTCAAAATTGGAAAGGCAGCTTGTGTTGAGAACCAGCGGAGGAAGTGTAAATGCTACCATTCCTTCAGGCCTTGGCCTGGACCTTGATTTACGTGGAAATAGAGTTAATACTTCTTTGAATAATTTTAGTGGAGAGTCAAAGTCTGATCGTGTGAAGGGTACGGTAAATGGTGGAGGAATTGTAGTTCAACTTTCTACCTCAGGAGGTAGTGTCAATCTGAATTATCATTAAGAAAATTTATATTATCAATAATGAAAAGCGGTTTTTTACCGCTTTTTTTTGTAACAGCCAATTCTAAAAATTTTAAGAAATCCGTATTAGATATAATTTTATTTATCAGAAAAAGGGAAGAATTCACCTTTCAATTCCTTTCTTTTTGACCAAAAGAATATTGCAAAACCAATACAGACCAATGGCAGTACGATTCCAAATTCGTCAATAAAATATTTGGTATTCCCAGTATCATACGTTAATGGTGTAAAAATTCCCTGGATGAATAAATTATGTGTTGCATGAAGAATTACTGCAGTCCATAAACTACCGGACTTAATGCGTAACCAGGTAAAGATGAAACTGGTGCTTACAACACTTAGGAAAAAGCAACTCATTGCATACCAGGATGGTGTGCCATTGTTATAATCAGCAAACAATAAAATTGGCAAATGCCAAATTCCCCAGATTAGTCCGGAGATAAGCGATGTTTTTGTATAACCTAAATTCTTGTATAGCGTTGGTACTAAAAATCCCCTCCAACCTATTTCTTCTCCCAATGCATTAGCAGCACTACGTATCGTCCCAAAGATTCCAAAAAGGAAAACGTATAAAACTATTATAAATGCATCAGACTGCTGTCCCAGACCGAAAGAAGTTGTTAGTTCATGTATAAATTCCTTGGTGTAGAATCCACCCCAGCCAGCTATCCAAATTATGGTATATGCTATTAGAATATAAAATATTGGTATAAAGTAGCTTAAAATTTGATATTTGAATTTACCCCATTTCCATCCTAAACCTGAGATATCTTTTTTGAATACATTCATGGTTATTAAGGCAGAAATGCCAGGGCACCACATAATACCAGTAGCATACAATCCCTTGCCTCCACTAGTCTTTCCGGAGTATATGATTAGAAAATAGAATATAGAGCTAAGAGCCAGGGTAATTCCTAAGTAAACTAAAATTGCCTTTAGATCTTGTTTGGAAACTTTTAGCATAGATTGGATACTAGAATTTAAAAGACATAAATCTAATCGAATTTTAATTTAATAATTCCAATTTATTGCCAAAAATATACTAATAGGAGCTTTCTGTATGGTTTTTTATTTAATGTATTTGCATAAAAAAACATCAAATTACTTATTCTGAAATTTGACGCAAACCTTATTACTTGAAGAATTCAAATTGAGATAATTTTTTTTTGAAAAATTGTATTGTGAGTATGAAGTTCCATTTATTGGATGAGCTTTTCCATTTAAGGATTTAACTTGTCACTTAGCTTTTTCAGTTGACAAAGAAAATGGGTATTGTTCTTTTTCTATGCCACGTTTTTTCTCCGGTTTATTGGTCATATAAAACATCAACGTACCACCTTTCATAATATCTTCATGAGAAATCCAGTTTTTATTATAAGAATCTCCATTTAGTTCCACTTTACTTACATAAATATTCTGATTGGTGTTTTCAGGCGCTTCCACTACAAATGTATTTCCGTTGCTTAATGTAAGAGTGGCTTTTTTGAATAGCGGTGAACCAAGTACATAGGATGGGTGTCCTGGTGTTACCGGATAAAATCCTAGTGCACTCATTACATACCAGGCAGACATCTGGCCGTTATCTTCATCTCCACAGTATCCATTAGGTGTTGGTTTATACAAATCATCCATTATTTCCCGAACCCATTTTTGCGTTTTCCAAGGCTGACTTGTATAATTATACAAATACGGCATATGTTGGATTGGTTGGTTCCCATGGGCATATTGTCCTTTGTTTGCCAAAACCATCTCCGTCATTTCGTGGATCACACGTCCATAAGTCCCGACTTTAAATTCAGAGGGTGTAGTGAATACCTGATCTAGTTTATCTATAAAATTTTTGTCACCTCCCATAAGGTTGATAAGTCCCTGGATGTCTTGAAATACTGACCAGGTGTAATGCCAGGCATTACCCTCTGTAAACGGACCTCCCCATTCGATGGGATCAAAAGGTGTTTGCCAGATTCGATCTGAGTTTCTCCCCCGCATAAAATTGGTGGTGGTGTCAAATACATTTCGATAATTATACGGTTTTAGCTCAAATTGTGATATGTCATCTGTCAGTTCCATTTTCTTGGCCATTTGCAGAATGCAAAAATCGTCATAAGCGTATTCCAGTGTTTTGCTAGTTGCTTCTTTATATTCAGGATAAGGGACAAAACCAATATTATTGTACTCCTTAATCCCATCTCGCCCGGGAGCCCAATGCGGTGCTGTGACAAATGCATCTTTTTTCATGGCTTTATAGGCTAAATCGTAATCAAAATCTTCAATTCCTTTCAAATAAGCGTCAGCAAATAAAGATGCAGCATGGTTTCCTATCATTACCTTTCTATAACCCGGGCTGGACCAGGTAGGCAACCAACCCCCTTCTTTATACGCATTTAATATGCCTTCCAGGATATTTGCATTACGTTCAGGATACATGATCGTATAAAAAGGGAATAAAGCTCTGAATACATCCCAATAACCAATATCGGTGAATAGATAGCCTGACCTGATACTTCCACTAAAAGGACTGTAATGCACCATTTTCCCTTCGTCATCGATCTCATAAAATGTCCTTGGGAAAAGCAACATGCGATAAAGTGATGAATAAAATACTTCCCTTTGTTCCGGTGTAGCTCCTTCAATGCTAATTTTATTAAGTTCAGTATTCCATGTTTGATTTAATTTAATTCTTAACTGGTCAAAAGTAAACCTGGAAACTTCCCGACTTAGATTGGTAACGGATTGGGGTATGCTGATAAAAGAGGTAGCAATTTTAACATTTATCTCTTCATTTCTAAAGGTGCTAAAACGCAAGGCAATGCCCGTGTCATCGCCTTCAATCTCTCGTTGGAGCGTCTTTAGTGTGTCATTGTTCCATAAATTGAAACTATCAAACGGTTTGTCAAAATCCACCACAAAATAGGTGGCGAATTCGGAAGGTGTTCCTCCACTGTTGTTTTTACACCATCCTATTATGCGTTGCATCTGTGGGATCACCTTAATGTATGAACCGCCAGGTAAGGCATCGAATAAAATCCAGGACGATTGCGATTCAGGAAAAGTAAATTTCATAATTGCACCTCTAAGGGTAGCAGTCATCTCAGCTGTAATTTTTTTCTCGGAAAAATCTACCTTATAATAGTTTGGTAAGGATATTTCGCTGGTATGATAATAATTTAAACCTCTCTTTTTTTCATCTACAATCAACTCACCCACCTCGGGCATTAAGGAAAATGTGCCATAATCTCCCATCCATGGGCTTGGTTGGTGAGTACACCTGAATCCATTAATGGATTTTGAATCATAATCATAAATCCATCGGCTATCGTTTGACTCAGTTTGAGGTGTCCAGAAATTCATGCCCCAGGGATGCGCAACGGCGGGATAGGTGTTTCCATTGGATACATCAAAATCAGATTGGGTTCCGATTCGTGGATTTACGAACTGGACCAGGTTTGACTGGTTATCTGGTAATCGTGAAAAATCTTTGAACTGACAAGTACTCAAAGTAAGGATCGCAAAGCCAGTGAGCGTAAAATATTTGGCATGAGATGATACAGATTTTATATTCCTAAACTTAGGCATGTTTATATTCCTCCTTATACCATGAAATGGCTAAATTTCATAAAAAACGAATTCTTATACTAAATAATTGCAATTATTATTCAATTGGTGATTTCTTTTTGACGAATTGAAATAAATATATATAGGTTTTAAATGCATATATCGTGGCTTCATACACTATCTGCTAATTTTCCATAAGCTTCAAATGGTGATAATCTTTTAATACGGTATGGAGAAATTTGAGATCTGGTAAGTTCGTATCGATACCTAACCGGGTTTTGGTTTTAGCTGCAAGAGCTACAACCGGTTTTTCATCAAGCATAGTAAGTTTCGCCTGTATGGCTTTGTTGATAAGTTCTACATATGCCGGTTCCAATTGATCAGCGTTGAGAAATACTGGTTTATAATTTTCATCCAATTGACTTATTGTATGGTCTTTTAGAAATCCTGATTTTTGTAATTTGATCACTGTCGTACCAGCTGCTATATCACCAAGACGCTGACCTTTTCCACCGATGGTAATACAGAGTATAGCAATTCCACCGTAGAGAAATATGTCAATCGGCCTAATAATCCATCGTAATAAATATGCTCCTAGAGTCGCTTGCGATCCATTTAATTTTACTACTTTGATATTCATTGTTTTTTTACCGATGGATTGGCCATCCATAGTGATTTCAAATAAAAGATGATATAGAAAAGCCGGAATAGTGGCAATAAAAAACATATAAGGCGATGTTTCCAATGTACCTGAATAAATTAATCCTAAAACAATTACCAAAGTAATGGATGCAATGATCAAACTATCGATGAGATATGCGAAAATGCGGTCGCTCAATCCGGCCAGTGAATAGCTAATCTGGACATTTTGCGAAGTATTAATATTAACAGTTTCCAAAAAAGTAGTAATTTTCGTACGCGGACTAAAAAACCAAATTTAATGAATGAGGCGACTTTTATAAAGCATAACAAAAATAAATGGGAAGATTTTGAGAATTATTTAAAAAACGGCTCGCATTCCCATGCAGATAAGTTGGCTGAAATTTATATTAAAATCACTGATGACCTGGCATTTTCCAGAACACACTTTCCAGAAAGTCAGCTGACTCCGTATCTTAACAATTTGGCTTCGGACCTGCATTTATCAATTTATAAAAACAAAAAAGAAGACTCATTTAGAATTTTCAATTTTTGGAAATACGAACTTCCTGAAGTAATGTCCACTTCACTCAAATATGTCTTGATCTCATTCATTATTTTTTTATTGAGTGGAATAATAGGCGCTTTATCGGCTGCTCATGATGATACTTTTGTCCGTCTGATTATGGGCGATCAATACGTCAATGAAACACTTTCCAATATCGATAAAGGTGATCCTATGGCAGTCTATAAGCAGATGGGACAGACAGAAATGTTTTTGGGTATTACCTTTAATAATATTCGCGTGTCATTCATGGTATTTATTGCCGGTATATTTTCTTCTATTGCTACAGGATACCTGCTTTTTACGAATGGGATTATGCTTGGAGCATTTCAATATTTTTTTTATCAAAAAGGACTTTTAATGACTTCTGTACTCACGATATGGATCCATGGAACTTTGGAGATTTCTGCAATTATAATTGCCGGTGCAGCAGGGATCATTATGGGCAATGGTTTGCTTTTCCCCGGTACTTATACCAGATTGCAATCTTTCAGGCATGCGGCTAAAAAGGGATTGAAGATCACTATTGGATTAATGCCAATTTTTATCATTGCAGGGTTTTTGGAAGGCTTTGTTACCAGAATGACAGGCATGCCCGAAATTATCAAAATAGCCATTATTTTAGGATCGACCATTTTTATATTTATATACTTCATTTTTATACCGCTTAAAATTAGACTCCATGGCGTACACACAAAAAATCAATTTTTACAAAACGAGAAACTTCAGCCAGAAACTTAATGCCACCATTGAGTTTATCAGGCAAAATATAAAACCACTTGGGAAAGCCATATTGTATATTCTTGGTCCTTTGGCCATTTTAAACGGATTATTATTTGCTCAATATATCAATTTTGTATTTGGCAATATGTCTCCCCAGGACCCGGTAAATGTTCAAAATCCATTTGCTTTTATCACAAACCCATCCTACATCGGGTTTATTTTTCTCTCCATGTTCAGTGCCTTACTCAACTTCTCGGTTATTTTCAATTTTATGAAATTGTATCAAAATAAATACCCCGAAGAAATTGCTGTGACGGAGGTGCTTAATGTTTCATGGCGCAATATTCTCCCTTTGTTCTTAATAAGTGTGTTGTCCGCAGTATTTATTACTTCTGGTTTTATAGCTTTTATAATCCCGGGGATTTATTTAATGATTGTTTTATCTCTGTCGTTACCCATTTTATTTTTTGAAGGGAAAGGAGTTTTTGAATCGATTAGCAGGAGTTTTCGCTTGATAAGAGGAAAATGGTGGAGCACCTTCGGACTGTTGTTTGTTGCCTCGATCCTGATGTATGCCATTTCCATGATTTTTATATTGCCTTTTTATGTATTTTATTTCATTTCCATTTTTTCGCTTATGGATCAGACAGGAATTACAACAGATACATCAGCGTGGTGGTTTCAGGGAGGGATGACACTATCCGTCATGTTTATGATATTGGGAAGTTTTGCCACCTATAGCATTCCTACTGTTGCACTTTCATTTCAATATTTCAATCTTGTAGAACGGCAGGAATCTGTAGGACTGTTGAGCGAGATAGAAAAGTTGGATTCTACCAATAAAAGTTAAACTGGTTTGAGATCTATTTCATGTTTTTTGGGCTTTTTACTCATGATAATGTCATGGTCAGTTGCTTATGGAATTGAGGCTGATACTATAAATGCTGTCCCAAACAGAACTGAAATTGATTTAAAAAAATTTGATCAGGATATCATTATCTCTTTGCAGGAGGATGCTGAATTTCAATATGTCATGCCTCCGGATAAGATGCCGAATTTTTTTAAGATGATTTTTCAGGCTTTTTTTAAATGGCTACTTTTCATTTTTGGCAATGAGACGTTAGTCTGGCTTGTGTTGATTTTGTTGATCATAATCGGCGTGGTTGGATTAGGTTTTGCCTTTTATGGCATTTTTGGAATCGGGAAAACCATTCCGATTTATGGAGAGGACCGTGCCGCACTTGATTATATTGTAAAAGAGGAAAATATCCATGAGCTTAATTTTATTGAAGAGATAGACCTGGCAGTAGATCAGCTTAATTATAAAAAAGCCATAAGGTTGATGTATCTGTACGCACTAAAATTGCTGGCAGATCGGCATGTCATAGAATGGCAACCATCGAAAACGAATCATGAATATGTTTATGAAATACAGAATCATGGATTCTTACAGCAATTTTCTCAACTCGGATATTATTTTGAATATGTATGGTACGGAGATTTTCGTGCCGAAATCGTCCATTATAAAGCGATGAATGAGGCTTTGGTAGATTTAAAGACAAAACTCCAGGAAAATGCCTAGAATTAGTCAGAAGTATATCGCTTTTTTAGGAGTTGTGGTTGGAATCTACTTTGTGTTGCTTTATTTCATGCCGCAGCGATTTAACTGGTTTATTTCGCTTTATCAAAAAGATAAGAATCCTTTTGGTGCCTATGTTTTCAAGACCCTGATCGATCATTCCTGGCTTGATCCTATACAAACATCAAATAAAACCATCTACGAATTGAAAGATCTGGGTGATTCAAGTCTGCTTGTCTTGTGCGAAACATTTTCAATTTCACCTTCAGAGCAGGAAACATTGTTAAATCTGGTTGAACAAGGGAAAACAGCATTGATTTCTGCTCATCAAATGGATTCTGTTTTTACGGATTCATTGGGTGCAGGTCTAAATGGCTTTTCTTTCCGTTTTTATATCGATCAGATTTGGGGAACGGATTCTACAGGGCTAAAATTTATTAATAGACCATTTGACACCGGTAAAACCTATTGGCTTCCAAAACAGATGTTATCACAGTATTTCGAATCGTATGATACTACACGATCAGAAGTGATTGCAAAAAACACGGATGGGAAACCAGTGCTTTTACGTATTTCTCATGGGAAAGGTGCTATTTTATTATCAAGTACACCATTGATGTTTTCCAATTTTGCCATATTGAAATCACAAAATCATGAATTTGTTGCAGGCATCATGTCTAATTTGCCTGAAGGATCTTTGCACTGGACAGAATATTATCAAATGGGTAGAATGGAAGCCAAAACTCCATTGCGCTATATTCTTGGTGATCCAGCTTTGAAATGGGCATTTTTCAGCTTGATGATTACTGTTTTAATCCTTATGGTATTTGAAGCCAAGCGTGATCAGCGCGTAATCCCGATAATCACTCCGTTAAAAAATGAAACACTTGATTTTGTTAAAACCATAGCTAGGCTTTATTATCAAAAAAAGGATCATAAAGATCTGGCGATAAAAAAAATCCTATTTATTACTGAATACCTGAGGCAACATCTGCAAATTGATGTAAATGAAGATATGAGCGAGGTAATTGGTAAGGTGGCAGCAAAGACACTCAGCGATAAGCAGGATGTAAAAAAACTTTTTGATCAAATGAATCATATCAGTAGTACGCGATACGTATCGGCAGAAGAGTTAAAAGTATTTATGCACCAGGCAGAGCAAATATTGAATAAGTAATTAAACTAAACAGTTATACTATGGAACTATCTAGTTCTTTTGAAAGCAGAATTGAGCTGACCAAGCTAAAAGAAAAAACAGATGCATTGCGCAGGGTATCAAATAGCATTCTTGTCGGTCAGCAGAATTTTTTTGATTTGATGATGACTTCTATTTTGGCAGATGGACATATCCTCATTGAAGGTGTCCCAGGTATAGCCAAGACATTGGCTGCCAAAGTGATGGCCAAACTTATCGATGCTGATTTTTCCAGAATCCAGTTTACTCCGGATCTAATGCCTTCTGATGTATTGGGGACTTCGGTTTATAATATGAAAAAATCCGATTTTGAATTTAAAAAGGGGCCCTTATTTTCGAATGTCATTTTGATAGA
>JAHEMV010000169.1:0-229 GCA_024643455.1 Cytophagales bacterium | reverse complement strand
TATTGGCGACACAAAATCCCATTGAGCATGAAGGAACATATAAATTACCAGAAGCTCAACTTGATCGGTTCTTATTCAAATTAAATCTTAGCTATCTCGGCAAGGAAGATGAAATAGAAATACTAAATCGCCACAATCAAAACAATCACCTGGCAGATGTTTCAAAGTTGAAACCAGTGATTTCAGCAAATGATATTCTGGATTTTAGGTCAAAGATCAAAGACGTACA
>JAHEMV010000665.1 GCA_024643455.1 Cytophagales bacterium | reverse complement strand
TAGAAAATATTATTGATGATGAACGTCGGACAAATGCTTTCGGACTAATGATGTCTTTAAATATGCTCATCGAAACACCAGAAGGTTATGATTTTTCCTTTGCAGATTTCGACGGATGGGTAAAGGACATAGGTTTCAGTCAAACTAGCGTTATGCATTTAACCGGTCCATCTAGTGCAGTAATTGCTATCAAATAAATTATACATTCTTTGAAGTGTAGATGTATTATTGATAACAATACATCTATGCTTCCTTTTATCGTAACAAATTTACCATGTAAAATAAAAAAAGAGTCCGAAAATATTGAACGATCAGGGGGCTCTTTCTATAGCTTTTATTGGATTCGATTGGTCTATAAACCTTTTAACATTAGTCACTTTTATGACAGGATCTTTATTGAACTGGTGGTCAATAGCGTTGAGGAAACTATTCCATTGGGTATTCCTGTATTTTATGATAGGTCAAAGGATGAATTGGATGAATTATCAAATGAAAAACTCACGAAAACAAGATTAACATCAAAATTCTAACTTACTATTTGGAAGGCAAAGTTGAAGGTTGTAAGCATACCGCATGGACAAAATGAGGCAATCGTAAATATGCATCAATTCGTTCTCTTAACGGATCTCTAGCCTTTTAAAAAAAATTATTTTCCCTCAATTATTTCCCCTCAGCGTTATCCGATGGAAACGCTTATAAATCCGGAATGTCAGGTAATTGAGAAATTGTTGTATCCCTATGTTCACCTAATTTGTAATATCATGGACTTGAATATCCAAAATCAGTAAAATCATCCACCAAATTCCATTTTCCATTTTACAGGTTTGTGGTGCATATAATCTAAAATCCATCCTTCCGAATGAACAGTAGTGCATCCAGCCTGATTCGGGCATTGCTCATTAGAGAAACAAGGGTATTTTGCTCTTCGATGGCAATGTTTATTTCTTCAGGCCTAATGTGCTTATTTATTTGTTGTAGTGATTTTAGTCTACTGATCTCATGATCCAGAGTGTGATTCATCCTTTGGAGGCCGGTTGAAATTTCTTTCAACTTTAATGCTTCGGCAATTTTAGTAGCACTTGAAATCATATCAGGAAGGATAGTTTCCATAATTGTATGATTATGAATCAGGTCATCCACTTTTCCGGGAATCAACAGTTGATCAAATTTTTCAACAGGGTATAAATCTGTTACTTCATTGCCGGCATGGTCCACCACTACTCTCAAGGGAGTATTAGGAAGAAAACGATCTACGTATATTTTTTGCTCACCTGCAGATTCCAGAACGAAGAGCGCCTCAAGTAAAAGACCAGGGGATTTCGCGCCACGAATGACTCCGAAACCGGCGTTTCCGGTTCCCGAACTTAATACCATGTCTATGGCACTGGTAGCCATAGGGTGATCCCAACTGATGAAACTAACATCTTCTCTGCTAAGTGCACGTTTTCGATCAAAGGTTATCGAAATACCCTCATCTGGAATAGATGGAAATACCTCGCGATCTGTCCGGGAACGATGCAATAAATAGCTTCGGGGGGCAATATCTTCTATTTCAATACCAAAATGTTCAAAGACCCTGGTCATAAAGTTTTCAAGGTTCAAATCGAGGTCTTCTGATCGGATTTGTTCCACAAGTTTTTTGGCAATTTTAGGGCGAAAAGAATTCATTTCGAGCAATCGATCCCGGCCGCTTGCAAGGGCTGTTTTGAGTTTTTGTTGGAAAACTGCCGTATCTGTGATCAGGATTTCGAGTTGCTTTCTGGTTTTGGGCAAGGAATCAGATAAATAGATGTCCCGAAGTCGATCACCAAACTGCTGCAGTATTTGATTTCCACCCTCAAGATAATCTTCAAAAGCATTTAATCCTTCATGAAACCACCTGATAAGGACTTCCTGTGGACTTCCAGTGATATATGGAACATAAATATGTATAGTTGCAGACTGACCTATCCGATCGAGACGACCAATTCGCTGTTCAAGCAGTTCCGGATGAAGTGGTAAATCGAACAGGACAAGGTGATGTGCGAATTGAAAATTTCTTCCCTCACTACCTATTTCAGAACAAAGGAGCAATCGGGCACCCTTTGATTCTGAGAACCAGGCCGCATTCCGATCTCTTTGTATAATCGTTAGATCCTCATGAAAAACACCAACTTTCAAGTTGGTACGTTCAGATAAGACTTTTTCTAATGCGAGCACCTTTTCTTTGCTTCTGCATATGAGCAGAACTTTTTTTGGCTGGAGGTCCTTCATCACTTTGATCAGCCAGCCAACTCGTGGATCATCATTTAACCAAAATTGTTGCGCGTTTTCAAGCGATACTGAAGTCTCAATATCTGCTGAAAACTCTTTTGACAAGCGCTTTATCCAAAGTTCATGTTCATTAGTCTCCTCAATGGGAATAATGTGCGCTTTACGCTTTGGAAAACCGCTCATCGCTGATCGGGTATTACGAAATACTACACGACCAGGCCCATGACTGTCCAGCAGGTCTTCGATGAGATTATTCCGAGCTAATTCGCCCCCTTTTGCGATTGAGTTAACTTTTTCTTTGCCAATAAGCGATTCCAGCAATTTGGTTTCTTTAGCCC
>JAHEMV010000004.1 GCA_024643455.1 Cytophagales bacterium | reverse complement strand
GGATAGTGGACGCCCAATCGGGCAAGGCTCATATGGTCCATCAGGTACCACTAAGCAGAGGCAAAGAGGATCAAGTGCCAGTGGCAGGCTTGGCAACCAATAAGGATGGCTACCTGTTGGATGAAGTATTTATTACGGTAACGGCAGAGGAAGGCGGAGAGCGCTTTGAAGTACCGGTTAGGAATGGGGTATTCAGCTTTTTAGGTGACCCGGGGAAGAAATACACGATTCATCCGGATAAGGATGATTGGGAATTGAAACCAAACACAATATCTGTTCCGATGGAAGGTGGTCAAATTAGCAAATTAATACTTACCATTGATACTGGAGGTAACTCAGAAAATCTGATAGCTATGGCTCCTGGATATGCTAATTTTTTAAATTTATCAAAAAATTCAGATTTATATGAAAAGGAGGATTCTAAGATAGCTTCCTCATCTGTTAGCAAGGATAAATCACCGATCCTGATCGTTTTGAATAGTGATGGAGTTTTCAAGAAGTACTATATTCTAACTGATGGGATGCCATCTGAAGTTGTAGAAGTCGATGGAAAACTTTGCCTAAAAAACCAGGATGGAAGCTTTGTGATTTCTGATGGATCTATGGATGAATTTAGCAATCAACCATTAACCTATCTTTCAAAATTAGGTGTGCATAATCCTGAAATTATTTCACTCCAAAATATCTATTTTGATTTTAATTCAGCGGAAATAAGGAATGATAGTAAGCAAGAACTGGCCAAAGCAAATCAAATACTACATGATAACCCATATTTGAAATTAGTCATCAGTGCCTATACCGACGATCGGGGTAGGGACAGCTACAACCAAGAGTTATCCAGTAGACGTGCTAATAATGTTGAGTCATTTCTAGTAAAACAAGGAATAGATGAAGATAGAATGAATACTTTTGCATTCGGAGAGGGAAATCCTGTAATACCTTGCCAGGTCCAAAAATGTGATGAAATAGATCATAGTAAAAATAGGAGAGCAGAACTTTCATTGCTTATAGCAAATCCAAAATTTGAGGATATCAGTACTTTACAGAGCAAGATAGACTCAGAAACAGAAAACCTTTCCCAAGCAAACAAAATCTTAAAGCTTAGCTATGGAGAAATCCTTGAGCGATACGGTGAAACTAGCATTAATGGAATAGTATATAAAATTAGTATTGGTGCCTATCGATTTAATCCAAACCTAACTTTTGATGAACTAAAGGACTTGGGCGTTATTCAAAAAAAATTAGTAGGGGGGATTAATTATTACTTTTTAGGGGAATTTAATAATTTGAAAACTGCAGAGGCAGCAAGAAAAGGCACCATCAGTAGAGGAATTCATGATGCTTTTATCAGTATTTATCATAATGATAAAATTATTCCATTCTCAACCTATTTGTTACTTGTTCAAAGCAATAATAACTAATAATCTCTAAGCTCAAACAATATAATAATTTGTTAAACTTAGTCACTTCTTCTCATGGGCCAGAAGAACCGACATGTTGACCTCTTCGATAATATAAAGTTATACTTTTGAAGGGTATGATTGCACTTATTGTTTTTCCAGTATTTGTAAGAAAACAAAAACCAACTTAAGGCAAGGTATTGTCAATCAAAATTAACCGTTCTGGTTATTTTCCTTTGGCATGAGACGTTCCTTTGATCAGATTATATAGTTTATGAATTATTTAAATATAATTAAGTCGGATTTAGTGGATTATAGTTTCTTTTCAGCAAATTCTGAATGGGAACAAAAAGAGGTTGGGGCAGTTTGTTCCACTCAAACCATTCCCAACGCTCGCATTTTTCAGGTTCCATTATTTTTACTTCTCCAGAATCATAGTCAGACAATAGGAAGATCGTAACATAGTGCTTTTTCTCCTTTTGAAAAATATCATTGGTTGCAGTCCCAAAACGAATATTTTTAATGATTATACCCGTTTCTTCAAGTGTTTCACGTCTTGCACAATCCTCCCATGATTCATTAAATTCTAAATGTCCTCCAGGAAAGCTCCACGCACCCTCTCCATGAGCATTTTTTCTTTTCCCAAGGAGGATTTTACCATTTTTAAAGACGACAACTCCTATACCAACACTTGGCCTGTTTTTTTTCATAGTCTCTTAAGGAATTCATTATTTGATATTTTACTCAGCAAAACTATTTTTTTCTTTTTATTTGTAAACACCGCTTAAAGCTTTTTAAAATGGTTAAGCCATAGTGATTAAAAAATGCCAATAAATAATCCTTTTAAATTGAAAAAGTAAAAACTATCTAAATGAAAAAATCAGAATTTGAATAAAATTTCAGGGACATTGGTTCTGGTGCTGTAAATTACAGTAAATTGAAATCGATGCATTGAAAAGAAGATGTCTGTAAATAATTAGTGAATATGGGCTTTCAAGTCGATCCAAAATATTTTGATTACGCGGCCTCTGCTCCACCATGGCAGGGGGCAGTGGATGAATATTGCGAAATAAGTAAATCATTTTATGCTAATGCATCTTCTATTCACCAACAGGGTAAAGCAACGAAGCAAAAATTGTTGGAGCTAAAAAAGGAGTTTTGTGATCTTTTGCATTTTTATGATGGTAGACTGCTGCTTACCGCTACTGGTTCTGAAGCGAATAATACAATTATTGAGGGGCATTTAAATAAATACCCGAAAGGAAAAATCCTGATGGCGATGGATGTTCATGATTCGATGTGGTATGCTTCTCGAAAACATTTAAAAAGTCTAAAATTGTTTTCCCCGGAGAAATCTGGTCATTACAATTTGAAAAAGTTTGTCAAAGCACTGGATGCTGATATTTCCATTGTTTGCGTCAACCATGTGTCCAATGAAACGGGGGCGATTCAACCAATAGTTGAAATTGCACAATTGTGCGATGAACGGAATGTAAAACTCATGGTTGATGGGATGCAGTCCGTAGGGCATATCCCGGTAAATATGGATGAAATTCCATGCACCTACTATACGATTTCAGGACATAAATTTGGTAGTGTCAAAGGCGCTGCCGGCGTATTAATGCGAGATGAGAATTTTGAACCGTTGATTATGGGAGGAAAGCAGGAGTGGGGAAAAAGAGCAGGAACTGAAGATGTCGCTGCCGTCGCTTCCATGGTAAAAGCATTGAAAAGGAGTCTTGAAGTGATGGCGGATGAAAGTAAAAGACTCCGGCAGTTAAAAAATGAATTAGTACAGCACTTCGAGGATTTTCCTGAATTTGTCATCAACAGTTCAGAACCTGATCTTCCTGGATTGCTTTCGGTAAGCTTTCCAGGATTTTCCGGACGAGAAATAGTAGGAGCGTTATCCTTATCAGGTTTTTCGGTTTCTACCGGATCTGCCTGTCATGCGAACGAGATGGAACCTTCGCGAATTATTCTTTCTATGGGGAGAACAGACCGGGAAGCTATTGGCTCGGTCCGGATAAGCATGGGAATAGGTACAACTGATGTGTCCGTCAAAGAGTTGATTGAAAAAATTATCGAATTGGTAAGATAACTATTTTGATGGATACAATTTTTTTGAACGATCCTTCCTATCTCGATCTTGACGACGCTTACAGGGGATTGCCTAAACTCCATGAAATCATCACCAAAACCAGCAATCTGCAAGAAGTCTTAAAAGACATGGAGAAAATTGGCTTTGTTGCCATTGAAATCGTTGATATGCCATTTGACAGGGATTCCTGGACTATTAAAGCCTCCAAAGGCAAACATGGCCCTTGTAGGTTTGACGGAAATACAGCGGTTTATAAAGGTTGTGCTTTGGCTGCACTTGATGATGACCTTCATTTATTGCCTGTGAGCCAGAATATCAGAGTTTGTGAAAAAACAATGAAAGTACTTAGTTTACCTGCTTACAAAAACTTTATTGAATTAAAAGCAAAGGACCAGGAAGCAAAAGCAGAAAATGAAAACGAGGATTTTGATTTTATATTAGGAGATCTTTATAATCTATTAAAAGATTTAAATCCTGGTAACACCAATCGAAAAATGTTATTTTATCCAGGGCCATTTCGATCATTAATTCTTCAGGATGGCACTTTGGTCAGGCGAGGAAAATGGAATGCTGTTCCATCAGAATATGTAGATCAACTCACCGGCAAGGAAGGTTTTCTTCATTTGGAATATAGCGAAAGTGAACCTCCAGTATTTTTTCAGGAAATGTATATAAAAGAGGGTCCTTCCACTTTGATGAATGAGTTGAAACTCAAAAAGCAGAATGTGCCGGAATTTTTAACCGATCTGACTGCATTGAATAGCGTAAGCAAGCCCTTGAAGCATCGTCTTTTAAAGTTACTGGATGAAAATAAAAAGTACTTTGTCTTAGTGGGCAGTGATTTGTCAGATAAGTTGGGTTGTTGTCCCTCTGAAGAGGTAACAGAGGCTAATAATCTTGTAAAAAAGGGAATTTTAAATGCGTATAGCGAACCTGATCAGGGTGAATCATGCCCACTCACTTTTTATTCCATCAAGGATGAACTGACCATAACGGATACCGGATTTAAGATAAAATTTGATACTACTTTCAGAAAGCAGATCAGAGAAAGGTTGGAGCAATCACCGTCTAATTCGCAAAGATTGATAAAATGGATTTTAATGGCATTTATCATTATAAGTAGTTTACTGGCCGCCAGGAGATGTTATGAATTACAGACAATTACTCCGGCTGCTGCAAAATTTGAGCAGCTTCAACCCCTTATTGACGGACAACTACAACTGGTATTATTTCACAATGAAAAAAGATGTTATCAATGTCTTCAGATGGAAGAAATGTCCCGATTTGTAATAGAGAGCTTATTTAGTGATGATTTAAAGAGTGGTAGTGTGGTCTTTAAAACACTCACAATTGATGATCCCATCAACCAGGAATTGGTAGAGCAACTAGGTATTTTTGCCGCTGCTTTGGTTTTATTTGAGTTTGATGGAGAAGAATTAACCTATGCACGGATACTGCCCAAAGCAAATGAGTTGTATCGTGATGATGCCGCTTTTAAGGATAATTTAACAAATGAACTGACTGAAATATTGAAAAGTAATGAATGATTTGCTTATACCAGCACTTGGAATATTTGCTTTAGGGATTACAACAACATTACATCCATGTCCTCTAGCGACGAATATTTCCGCCATTTCTTTAATTTCTGGTATATCATCCGGTAAAAAAAGACATATCGGTGCGATCCTTAGTTTTAGTGCCGGTTATATTATTGCATTTGTCCTATTGGCAATAATAATCAATTTTGGGTTGCTCTCAATACCCAGGTTAAGCTTGATCCTTCAGCGAATTGTACTTTCTTTTTTTGGGCCATTATTGATTTTAACCGGGATGATACAGACAAAACTCATCAACCTGGATCAGTTTTACAGAAGCATTTCGATTTCTAAGAATTACTGGATTACCAATGGATCATTTTTTTCGTCCCTGATATTGGGTTTTCTACTTGCATTGACTTTTTGTCCTGCTACAGCATCCATTTTTTTTGGTTTGATGATTCCCCTTTCTGTAAAGCACGACCAGTCTATCCTCTTCCCAGTAATTTATGCGGCGGGTGCTTTATTCCCCATTATGACCATAAGTATATTAATTTATCGTGGATTGATTCAGCGATTAAGTAATCGTTGGACAAAACAGTTTCCAAAAATCGCCGGATGGATCATTATCCTATTGGGAGTCTACATCACATTGGATCAGCTGTATTTTTAATTCTAATTAACTATTGGTATTCGTTATTTATAAAGTTGAAAATCGCTAACTTCATACCTCACACTATTTTTTCAGATTTAGACAAACATCCACATGAAGAAGCGTTATCAATTTTTACTAACGGTAGCACTGATCATATCAGATTTTACAATTTATGCTCAGACAAATCCTGAAAGGCAATGGTCACAATACCGAGGTTATATGTCATCAGGCGTTCTCGACAAAGCCCATTTACCCGAAGTATGGGATGTGAAAACAGGCAATAATATAATATGGCATTTAGAGATGCCAGGTCTAGGAATGAGTAGCCCTGTCATCTGGGAGGATAAATTATTTATTACAACAGCCATCAGTGATAAGGACAAAGAAGGATTAAAAGAAGGGATTTATGGCGATATCGGATCAGTAAATGACAATTCGGAACATGAATGGAAAGTATTTTGTATTAATAAAACAACAGGTGAGGTCATTTGGGAAAAGCTGGCATATCTCGGGATTCCTGAACAAAAGCGCCATCCTAAATCTTCACACGCCAATTGCTCTATAGCCACCGATGGTAATTTTGTTGTCGCTTTTTTTGGCTCGGAAGGGCTGTATTGTTACGATATGGAAGGAAACCTGCAGTGGAAAAAGGATTTTGGAGTGTTAAGATCGGTTTTTTTCAGGGTAGAATCCGCCGAATGGGAATTTGCCAGTTCACCAATTATTTATGAAAACAAGGTAATAATTCAATGCGATGTAATGGAGAATTCTTTTGTAGCGGCATTTGAGGTAAAGACAGGAAAGGAAATTTGGAAACAGGATCGCGATGAATATCCAGGATGGTGTACGCCGAATGTGTATGAATCTAATGGAAGAAAAATTGTAGCAGTGAATGGGTTTAAACATCGTGGTGGATATGATCTGGAAACTGGAGAAGAAGTTTGGCGAATGTCTGGAGGAGGTGATATTCAAATCCCAACGCCAATTATCGGGGATGGGTTCGTCTATTTCAACAGTGCTCATGGGCCCCAATCACCTATTTTGGCTGTCAGTAATGAGGCCACAGGAGACATAACTTTAGCGGACGGAGCAACTAGCAATAATTTTATTAAATGGAGTACACCACGTGGAGGTTCTTACATGCAAACTATGATACTGTATAAGGATTTGCTGTATAACCTGAATTGGAATGGCCAGCTGGATTGTTTTGATGCTAAAACAGGCGAAGAGATTTATCATGAAAAGTTAGGACGAGCCAGCAGCTTCACAGCCTCACCAGTCATTGCTGATGATCATTTGTTTGCTGTAAATGATGAAGGGAAGGTGTATACCATTTTGTGTGGAAAGGAATTTAAAGTAATAGCTGAAAATGAGCTCAATGCTATCTGTATGGTTACTCCGGCGATTTCCGATGGAATTGTATTTTTCAGGACACAGGAAGGAATAGTAGCTGTAGGGGAGAAGTAGTATTTAATTGTGTACAAAAACAGGATAAGGAAAATATCAATCTTTTTTTATTGCATATATCAAATCAGATTTTCATTGTTTGGAATTTTTAATAATCACTCTTCCCTCAAGGTGAGTAACAAATCTTTTCTTAAATAATTCCTTGAAATTCCATAAATCCAGAGCAGGCCATTTAGCAGGATCAGCACCACAATCATCGCGGCAGTCTGCCAGGAAGCCTGGACAAATTCTGATAAAATTGAGGGTAGCGTAGCGACAAATGCAGTGATGGCTCCTATCAAGGTTCCAACCAACAGCAATGCCAAATGTTCGTAAGCGATAATCTGTAGAATTTTAGATTTTTGATATCCGACAGCACGTAATATCCCTATCTCCCTTCCACGATCCTGGATATTTCTTGCAAGCGAAACTCCCAATCCAACAGTCCCAAGGATCATTGCTAATCCACCCAGTAAAAGAAAGATGGATAAATAAGTATTTTCCACCTGGTTAAACATAGCAAGGCGATCTGCTGCGATTTCAATTTCGGCACCTTCATTTCTAAATGAACGTGCGAGTTCATCCCTGCTTTGATCCAGCTCCTCGGTAGCACCATTAATGAGAAAAACATTAGAACCACTGTTGGATGGGAAGTGCTTTAGAAACAATTGATTATCGATCAACACATTTCCCTGGAAAATCGAATTGGCCAGTCCTCCAATAATTTTGAGCTTCATTTCATCTCCAGCTTCATCACGGTAAATAAGCGTATCACCTACTTTTTTGCCCAACCCCCATTGGATCACTGTTTGATCCAAAACAGCAGGAATCACACCTCCCGCCAACTCTTTTTGAATGGATATCCATGGATTTTCGGGATCAAGATCTTCTGTGGATTTTATAAATGTGAATCTTCCGGAAAGTTGCTCCGGAGGAATTCCCAATATCCTTGGGGAGACAACCCTGTTTAGATTCAGACAGCTGGCATCATCTCCTTCACTTTTTCTTAATTGAATAAATTCCAAAGGATTTTCAATACCTTGATCCAGTTGGTTTTGTGGATTATTGAGGTCTTTTAAAACTGGCATTGTGGTTTCCATATAAAATTGAAAACCTCCTGTTCCACTAGTCGGTTCATTTGCGCCCTGGTGCAGATCCTTCTTATTGAGACCGGTGGAAATTATGATAAAGGTGCCAAGTGCGAAAAGGATAACAATCCTGAAACTCCTTGCTGGATTTCGAGATAAATTTTTTCTAATCAGCGAAACTTGGGTAAGTTCTTCATTCGACATCATACCTTCCTTTTTGATCAGGATTGAAAAAAGTAGGATAAACGATACTAACAACAATCCTCCTCCGGTAAAAAAAATGCCGGTATTTAATATTTGTCCGAATATTGCTTCATACCCAAGCATTGCAATGGCAATGAAAGCTGTCGACCATGCTCCAACTTTGAGCCAACCAAGCCTGTTGTTTTTTTTAGATTCTTTCAAGTTGCGTTGTAAGCTAGAGGAGGTTTCTTTTAGGCGTCTATTTACATTATACCAGATGGAAACTGAAATAAGGAGAAGTGAGATCGCCATTCCTAAAAGCAACGTTTTGACCAGAATAACTTCCTGCAAGATATCGGTCAGGACAATGGCATACCAGACAGTATTGAGTGCGTAAAAAATGATTTTATTATACAGTATGGCAAATATTCCACCAATAATTACGCCCGGAATTGCAATGAACAACCCTTCTGATAAAATGATCTTCCTGATGGATGAGTAGGAGTATCCAAGTGCTTTTAATGTACCGATCTCACCCATCCGTTTTTCCAGATGCAGGTTAAAAAGTAAAGCCATCAGGATCAATCCGGCAACCAGCAAAAAGAAACTCAACCCCATAAAAAGCTGGCCGAAATCGACCCCTCCGCTTGCTGCAGTAAGTCCTTCCTTTTTGACTGGATGAAGCGTGAATCCCAGCGACTCAGGTGAAATTGCCTGTGAGAGATTATTCTCCAGAGTTTCTTTGTCGATGGTTGAAGAAGGTATCCGAATTGCTGTAGAAACGCCATATCGATTTTGCCATAATTTTTTCCCAGTTTCATAGTTGATGAATGCCTTTGGTGTACCGCGATAGTTATTCCAGTAATCCTCATCCTTGTCGCGAATCCTGTCCAACTCTATGGGTACTCCAGCTTCCCAGTCGCGACAATTTCCTGCATCAGACATGCCGGGAAGATCCGGCATGAGGGTTCTGTCATTGTAGATGCCCTCCATCTTCACTATATCCGTGATGATAAACCAATGACTTTCTTCGAGCAGTTGCCGCAGAGGTCCAATGATGAAATACGATATTTTCATGCTGTCGCCAATAGAGGCATTTAAATCTGCAGCCATCCATGAATTGATAATAACTTCATAGTTTAATCCTGAATCAGGATTCAAAAAAGGTCCTGCAGATAGAAAAGAATAGGGTGTTTCTTTACCGTGAACCTCAAATGAATTGATCATATAAGTCAATATTTCTTTGGCCTGAGGAACGATTTCATTAACCTTTTTAGTAATGGCAGAATCTAGAAATATACGTTCAGAAGTGATCTCAAATAATGAACTATCCATAACAGAAATGACGTTCAATGCCCTATCTTCTAAAGTAAAATGCTTTCTTATCGCTTCACGGATATTTTGTTCATTGTCAAGAGTTGAATGAAATAGGATTTTATTGGCTTTTTCAGATAGATCCATTTCTTCATTCAGAAATGTCAAGGATAGAAATACATTGAATGGTGCAGTTTGCGAGGTTTTCAAATTGAACCTTCCAAGCTCTATAGGACTTAATATTTTTTTAACTGTTAACCGAATGGAAACCTGGTTTTCCTGATCTGTAACAAATGGGGCATTTTTTGGAATTTGACTTGCTTTCTCCACACGCAATAGCAGTGCATCGCCTTCTTTGAGTTGTAAACGTTGTGCAAGATTTTCACTTATATAAGCTTCTCCATTTGCTGGCGATCCAAGTTTGATATCGTCTGGAAGAAAAGATTGAAATTGATTATCAATACCAATAACCTGAACATTATTTAGCTTTAATTGACCTCCCTGTGAAGAGGCAAATCCATTTAATTGAAGTATGGGTGCTACATCGATTTGAAGTTCTTTTTTTACTTCCTCTGCCAGTGTTGATCGAAAATACCTGTCTATTCCGGAAAATAAATATTCTGTTTTCCCCAGTCGAAGTTGAGTCGTCAATTCGAGACTGGATCGGATAGAATCTCCCACGATCAATGTGCCAGTGATGACCATTGTGCAAATTGCCACACCGATGACGACTGTCAGATGTGATTTCCAATAATAAAACAGGGACCTGTATATGAGGTGGAGTAAATTCATCTATTGTTTATTTCCATGGCTTTAATTGCCCATCCAATAATTTAAAGGCGTTTGCCATTTGCTTTCCTATTTCTTCTGAATGTGTCACAACGATGAGGGATGTGTTGAATTCACCATTCAATTTGAGCAGTAATGCAGTAATTGCATGGGCATTTTCTCTATCGAGTGAACCCGTGGGTTCATCAGCCAAAAGGATCCTGGGTTTATTGATCAAAGCCCGAACAACTGCAACCCGCTGGCATTCGCCACCAGATAAAGTTCCTGGAAATTTATCCTTGTGATCCCAGAGACCCACTTCATGGATCAGCTCCATAGCTCTTGTTTTGCATTGTTTTTTGAATGCTTCATCTTTGACAGCGAGTGTTGGAATCATCACATTTTCCATGACAGTACATTGCGGCAGGAGATGATGCGATTGAAACACAAATCCTATTTCCCTGTTTCTGAAGCTAGCCAGGTCTTTATCAGAAAGATCCAGGATGTTTTTATCATTAAAGAATAGCGCTCCTGAATCTGGCTTATCCAATGTCCCAATGATATTCAATAGCGTAGATTTACCCGATCCTGAAGGACCCAGGATGGCCATAGTTTGACCGGAATCCAATTCCATGTCAAGGTTGAGCAAGACAGGCGTGCTATTTTCCGATAGATATGTTTTTGTGATGTGCTGGACTTTAAGCAACATTTTTATCTTTATTTATTTAAAAGTTTCGAATACCGTGCTACCACATCTTTTGCTTCCTGGTGAATATTGAACTTTTGTTCAACTCCTTTTCTACCTTCTTCACTCAATTGATTTAGTTTTTCTTGATTTTCCAATAATCCTAATAAAGCTTTTGCTAACATTTCCGGACTATTAGGTTCATAAATAGTCCCTCCGCCAGATTTTTTTACAATTTCAGGGAAAGCACCCAAGGCAGGTTGCACTACGGGTACACCAGAAGCCATAGATTCAAGAAGATATAATCCAAATGCTTCACCGTGCAGCACTGGAACGGAGGTCATCGATACCTTTTTGAAGAATTCATGCCGGCCATCTTCAAAATCCTTATGAAATTCCACTTCGCTATCGAGTCCTGCTTCTTTAATTTTTTTCTTTATGGATTTTACAAATTTGTCATTTTCCCCGGTTGATCCTCCTGTGACAATCAGCTTAACATCGCACCATTTAGAGTCTTTTTTCAGAATAATAAAAGCATCTACTAATACTTCCAGTCCGTTGTCTTCACACATCCTGGAAATATACCCGATGTTCAATGGTTTTTCAGAAGTATTTTGATAAGTATATTCTGCAGGATCAATCGTGATGTGGTGGATAAAAAGTTTTTCATCTGGGATATTTAAGACAGGTTGCATCTCTTTTGCAAAATAGTTGCTAACGGCAAAAAAAGCATCGACATCACGTGCGCGTTCTTTCATCAGATCCCAGGTCTGTATTTTAAAATGCTCATCCATAGCATTCACCCAGACGTCCTCGTCCTGAAGAGTACAAACCACCTTGACATCCAGTCGCTCTTTGATCCGTCTTGCTAATCCAATCAGGAGCGCGTTGGACAAATGAATAACATCTGCATGGCAGTGCTTCTCGAGCCAGTCTATCAAATGTTCCAACTCCTTTTTCTGTTCTCCGGTCTCTCCGAGAAGCATGGAGATGGTCATACTTTCCAGACCTTTTGGATTGGTTGAACCGGCCATGCCGGCAGCAAACCTAAGTGCCGGGCCAGAATTCAGTATTTTTTCCATCCAGCCGGGAGCCTTTCGAAGTGCAGGGAAGCTGTGTTTCAGATAAAGACTAATAGCGCCGTAAAACACCGGAACTTCTTCAATATCATGTTTGTCGGCGAAAATGGGTAAGTACATCGGAACCTTCATCACTTCAACACCTGCTCGTTTCAATCCCTGGATGTATTCACTGTCACGAAGGCAATTGCCACAGTAAAAACTACCTCCTGAACCCGGTACGATATGAACTATTTGCATGCGATTGATTTATAGGTTTAATTATTTTTCAAAAAAATAAACGTTTCCATCTCTTGCTCCAACAACCATCCGGTTATCAATTACTGCCGGATTATGCGCCATGGCACTTCCAATTTCATAGGACCACAATTCTTTTCCATTATTGAGATTTAAAGCATAAAGCAATCCATCCATGGTCGCTGCAATTACAACATTTCTCACAATAACAGGTGAGGCATCCAATCTGCCTCCGGCGTTGAATGACCAGATTTGCTTTCCATCATCATCAAAGCATCTCAGATATTTATCCTGTCCTCCAATTACGACTTTATCGCTATTCAGTGCCGGCGAAGCCAATATTGGTAAATTACTGGATGGATTGTCAAATTGCCACTTTATTTCCTTTTTATCCAGGTCTATGCAGGAAAAAAGTCCATCATAGTCACCTGTAAAAACCAGATTTTCTGAAATAGTCACTGAACCAGCGATATAGGTTGCTACTTCCAGTTTATCTTTAGCTTTTCCGGTTTCAAGATTTACCATGTGCAAAAATCCGTCACAACCACCAAACATAGCCAGGTTGTTGCCTATCGCCGGAGCGCCATTGATGAAATTATCAGATTCGTATTTCCACACACTCTTTCCTGTTTCAGCATCTACGCAATGAAGAAAATAATCATAGCTGCCAACGAGAATATATAGCCTGTTTTTCACGTACGCATAATTCGGAGATCCCATAATCTGGTTTTCTGTTTCGTATACCCAAACTTGTTTCCCCGTTTTGGCATCTAATGCATATAAATATCCACTAAAATCGCCCACGTATAATCTGCCTTTAAGGTAAAGTGCCGGAGCTTCAATGGAATTATCTGCTTCAAATTTCCACTTCAATTTTCCATTAAAATCCAGTGCATACACAAAGCCTCCAATTGAGCTTACGAAAATTGTTTCATCGCCAATCACAGCAGCGGCTACGATGTCATCATCTGTTTGATAGGTCCATTTGAGATCTATGGGGAATTTGATTTTTGCATTGCTATAACCACTTAGCGCAGGATCTCCCCGGAAGATGTTCCATTCTGTGCTTGTTTGGGTAAAAGCTAAAATTGGAATTAGGATAAACAATACGATCAGATACTTTTTCATTTTCACTTTTAAATTTTTCCAAATGGAGCTAAAACGTGATATCTGTTCAAACTTCATCATGCTTTTTAATTGCCAATGCACTTGTTGGACATTTTTCTGCACATAAAATAGCCGTATTCTCCAGGGCGTTTTTTTGATAATCGTTGAAAGGAGCACTTATTTCAACATCAAAACCCTTCCCGATATAAGTCAACCCCAGTTCCTCTTTGTGTCGTGCTGTGATCCTAACACATATACTACACTTTATACACTTTTCTGGTTCATAAACCAATGGTTCATGCTTGAATATTTTTCGAATTGGTGGTCTTTCTCTTGGGAAAAAACGCTTTTGTGAAGCGTCATATTCACCGGAGTAATCCCTAAGTTTGCAGTCAAATTTTTTCCTGCAATCGCAATGCATACATCTGGCAGCTTCTTTTTGGACCTGCTCCATTGTGAATCCTTCAAATTCTGTTGTTTCAATCCTTGGCCCAGGATCAGCCTCAAGCATAAAGTCATCATATTCTTCTTCTAACATTCTGCCAATCCTGGAATTGAATAGTTGAGCTTCGCCAGTCACTGGATTTCCATTGAGGAACTGATCCATGGCAAAAGCAGCTTCTTTTCCATGAGCGACAGCTCGAATGGCTACTCTACCTGGTTTGATGGCGCTGCCGATTGCAAACACTCCATCCACATTTGTTTGGTAGGTGTTCTTTTCTGTGACAAAAGATTTATTCTTTTTGACCAATTCGTCAAAATCAGCATTTTCTTCACCAGTAGCTACAATTACACCATCATATTCCTTTCGAAGATTTTCCAGACCATCGACAGGCAATTCAAAATTCATTAAAAACTTTGCCCCCATCTGCTTTATAATATCGATCTCCTGGTCCAGAACTTCTTTAGGAAGCCGATCATCAGGGATGGCATAGCGCAACGCTCCTCCGGGTAATGGATTTTTATCATGTAATGTGCATTGATAGCCTTTCTGAAGGAGGAAATATGCTGCTGATAATCCAGCCGGGCCGGAACCGATAATGCCTATTTTTTTGCCATTTAATCTTGCTATATCAGGAATAAAACTCGAGGCATGTTCAAGATCGTGATCTGCCGCATAACGTTTTAATGTACAAATTGAAACTGGCTCATCAATGTTTCTTCTTCGGCATGCGCGTTCACAGGGCGCAGGACAAATTCTCCCCAACACCGCTGGAAGTGCGATGTCTTTTTTCACTACCCTCAATGCTTCGTCAAATTGTCCATTGGCAAGGAGTCGATTCATCAGCGGGATATCCATAAATGCAGGGCAATTGGTCTGGCATGGGGCGTCACATTCTCCAATGTGATCACTGAGCAAAAGTTCCAAAGCAGTTTTCCGGGCTTCTATTATTTCTTCATCATTGGAAATGATATCCATACCTGTGGAAATATGTGTACTGCATGAAGGAATAAGCCTCCCCGTTTTTTGATCCTTAACGATGCAAATCATACAGGTTGGGAAATGCTCTTCATTATCCAGGAAACACATAGTGGGAACGTTGATCCCTTCTTTTTTCAGCGTTTCCAGAACAGTTAATCCATTATCTGCTTCTATTTCTTTACCGTTGACTTTTAGTTTGATCATTCCCATTTTATCTTACGTGAACCGAATCCTCTGGACATACCTGCCTGCATCCATCACATTTGATGCATTTATCCTGATCGATCACATGTATTTCGTAGGGGGTAAAAGCTATCGCATCTACCGGACAATTCTGTGCACATTTTGTACAGCCAATACACGTATCATCGATGGAATATTTAATTAAATTCTGACATTTTCCAGTTGGACATGTGCCGTTGATGTGCGCCTCATATTCATGTCTGAAATACGTTAAAGTTGATAGTACAGGATTTGGAGCAGTCTGACCTAAACCACAAAGACTGCCTTTTTTTGTCCATTTAGCCAGTTTTTCAAGTTCATCCAGATCCTTTGATGTTCCTTTCCCTGCCGTAATATTGTTAAGAATATCCAGCATTCGCATCGTGCCAACCCGGCAGAATGTGCATTTGCCACAAGATTCACTTTGTGTGAAAGAAAGAAAATAGCGCGCGATATCTACCATACAGTCGGTATCATCAAGCACAACCAGACCTCCAGAGCCCATCATAGCACCAACTTCTTTCAATGAATTAAAATCAATCGGAGTATTTATCAAAGATTCCGGGATACACCCACCGGAAGGTCCACCTATCTGTACTGCTTTAAACTTTCTTCCTTCAGCGACACCACCACCAATATCTTCTATAATTTCCCGAATTGTGATTCCCATGGGAACCTCGATTAATCCACCCCGATTAATCTTTCCTGCCAGGGCAAAAACTTTAGTCCCTTTGCTGTTTTCGGTTCCGTATTTGGTATAGTTTGCAACATCATTTCTTAAGATAAATGGTATAGTGGCAAACGTCTCGGTATTGTTAACAAGGGTAGGGCATTCCCATAAGCCTTGCTGCACCGGGTAGGGAGGGCGCAATTTTGGAAATCCCCTGTTGCCTTCGATAGATGCAATGAGTGCAGTTTCTTCACCGCAAATAAATGCTCCTGCTCCCTGGAAGATTTCGATATCAAAAGCTAAACCCGAATCAAGGATATTTTTTCCTAGATAGCCATGCTCTTTGCAGATTTTTAAAGCTTCACTAATCCGTTTTACTGCCAGAGGGTATTCAGCCCGGATATAAAAATAACCTTTGGAGGCTCCGGTTGCATGAGCCGCAATGATCATACCCTCAATGATCCGGTATGGATAAGATTCCAACAGCATCCTGTCCATAAATGCACCAGGGTCTCCTTCATCCCCATTGCAAATAATATATTTTATTTCACTTTGCTGAATTTTAAACGTTTGCCATTTTGCACCGGTTGGGAATCCTGCACCCCCTCGGCCACGTAAGCCACTTTCTTCAATTTTGTCAATAACCTGATCTGGACTCAATTCATTTAAACATTTTTTCAGAGCAAAAAATCCAAATCCTTGTTTGTATTCATCAATATCTAAGGGATCGATAGCACCTCGGTGTTCCGTAGCAATAGGAACCTGCGTTCCCAGAAAGGAAGAGACCTGCTTTTCACGGTAATTTAGTTCGAATTGCTCAATACCTTCCCAGTTTCTGTCCGTCTGGATATCTTCTACCATATTGAAAATGGAGGATTTTAATCTGTGCCAAATCCCCTGAGGTTTGAAATGTTGATTGATGATTTTGTTCACATCACCTGGCTGGACTTTGGAATAGAGTGTTGGCTCTTTTCCTTTTGGGATAATTTCCAGTAAAGGTACCTGGTGACACATTCCTACGCAGCCAACCCTTTTCATTTGTACATCCAGCGCATTTTCTTTTACGGCTAGCTCAACAGAATTTTTTACTTCCTCGCTACCGCTGGCAATGCAGCATGAGCCTAAGCCAATCCTTATCTCGCCATCATTTTTATTCCCATTTATGTTATTGGCATTTTCTTTGGTTTTGGGCTGGCCATTTAAATTTTCAAAAGAGGTTAGTACGCGCTTAACACTTTCTACTTCCACATGTCCATAGGTGATTTCGTCAATTTGAACGACAGGTGCAAGTGTACAGCAACCAAGGCAATTGACCTTTTCAAGTGTATAATTGCCCTTTGGATCGGTGTCTTGATTCGGTTCCAGGTGTAATGCTCGCCCAAAAGTATCATAAACCAACTCAGCTCTTTTTACATGGCACGCTGTACCGGTACATACTTTAATGATATGTTCACCAGTTGGTTTTAGTCTAAATTGAGAATAGAAACTGGATACGCCCATCAACATGGCCGGGGTGATTTGAGTCTGATTGCAAACTCTTTTTAGAATGTCTTCCGGTAAGTAATGATACTGGTTTTGAATAGCCTGTAAAATGGGGATTACATCCTTTTGGACTCCTTCCTTCTCTTTCAGAATTGCATCAATTGCTGTATATCTATCTCCCTCCATCTATTTTCCAATACAATATAAATGATCATATCCCCTCAACATTATTTTACCCTGAGCAAAAGCAGGAGTGCTCACTACTTTTTCTCCCAATTCAGGAGTTCCAACTACCTTCTTAACGCGGTCGATAGAAAAAATATGCATTTTCCCATCCATATCCATGAAGAATACTTTCCCATCTGCAATAACCGGAGACGCATAGAAGCCCTGATCCGCTTCGTATTCCCATAACAATTCACCTTTGGAAGCATCAAAGCAGGCCGCCACGCCATAGCTGGTTGCAATAAATAGTAATCCATTTATAGCAACAGGACTGGCAACCTCAGGCAGGTATTCATTTGATTCCCAGAGCACTTCCGGAGGATTCCCGGGTTTAATCGCAATAAGTTTCGCATATTCATTTGCGGCGAATACAATGCCATCGTTAAATCCCGGAGATGGTCCGACCTCACCACTCAAACAATTGAGTTTCCACAACTCTTTGCCGGATTCAGGATTGTATGCAGCTACCTCTGGACTGGAAGATAATATCAATTCATATTGATTTGCCACGTTTGCAAGGATTGGTGACGCCCATGAGATTTTAGATGTCCGGGTTGTTTCCCAAACCTGGTTTCCTGTAGTAGCATCAAGTGCAAGAATTTTGCCAGCCTCATTAGTGTCAAACTGGATAAAAACTTTATTTTTCCATAAAAGCAACGATGAGGAGTGTCCGTAATGGTTATCCGGAATTCCTACATTTTTTGACCATTTTCTGTTTCCTTGTATGTCAACACAAACCAGATCACCGGTAGCGAATATGGCAAAGACAAATTCGCCATCAGTGGTAACTGTTGGCGCAGCAAATCCGGTATCTTCCGTTGGTTTAATCGGTTTTCCTGAAGGGCGTTCAATGCCAGTGACTTTATATTCCCAAACGAGTTTTCCATTTTCCAGGTCATAGCAATAGATTGATTCATTTGTTCTGTCAGCACCCGTAACGAATACCTTTTTATCCCAAATAACCGGAGAATTAAAACCAGGTAAAGGAATTTTTACTTTCCATTTTATATTTTCACCTGAAGTGCCATCCCATGTTGTGGGAATATTGCTTTGATAGGCTATTCCCAAACCGAAAGGGCCACGGAATGACGGGAAATTATTTTTAAGATCGTTTGCTGTAATTGCTTTAGGGGAGGATGCTATTGGTTTTTCTGCTGATTCCGCTATAATATCTTCACCATCCTCTGGAGTATTTACTTGTGCAGTGACATCCTTTTGTGTCGCTTCATTTTCTACTTCCAATTCAACATTTTGTGATTCGTCATCTCCATTGACAGCTGGATTTTCAAGTGCATCCTTTGGGATTATTTGTTGAACTGGGATTTCAGCATTCTTTTCCTGAACTTCAGTCAGTGCATACGTCTTTGATAAATGATCGATTGAAAGATATGAAGCAAGTAATGCAAGGCCGAATATGATAGCAACTGTGTATAAAATCCATTTTCTGGAAATCAACAGTTCGAGATCCAGAGAAGCAATATTAGATTGGGGTTGTACGATTTTAGCTTTTAAGGAATAGTAGATCCTGAGTGCAATAACCATGATTACAATTCCACCGATGAACAAAAAAGCTCCAGATCGAATTTGCCATTGATCAGTGAAATAGGCATTACGGGTCATTAAATCCAACTGACGGATTTCTTCTTTCAGTTCCTCATTTGAGGTGTCTTCCTGAAGTCGTTCCACCATTGTTTTTAATAGCTTACTTTCTAATGGATCGGTGGTGATCAATTGCCTATAATTCAGCAGTATCACCAGGCAAACGATCATTGAAAAGATCCCTGAAATGTAGGCCGTCCTTAGGGCAAATATTTGTTTTTCTCTATCTCTCAACTTTTTAATTTCATTAATGTCTCAAAATCTTCTTTACCAACAGGGCAAAAATCCATGCAGCGTCCGCAACTTACGCAGTTGCCTTTGTCAGGTTCATAATCAGTACGGTTACGGTAAATGGTTTTTTTGCTGAACATAATCCCGAATGAGAGGCCAAAAAAGGCACCCAAAATCCAGCCGCCAATGCGAAATTGTTCTCTGATTACCGTTGCTTCCTGCACGAGGCTATCCATGGTTTTCCCAGAGGCCAGGAACGTCTGAATATCAATATGGTCTGGATCAGCTTTTAATTCTGGATGGGTGATTAACAATTCTGCTAAACTTACGGTACGGTTCACTTTCGACAGGTACACGTGCGATTTGGAAACAATGTATCCACCAGCTAGCATTAGAATTGGAATAATGATGACGGACAATACAAATCGATTGATATCCTTTTTTCTGGATACGGGTTCGGTCACTGGTTTGTTGATTGCATCCATCGGGCATGATCGCTCGCACAATTTGCAATCAATGCACTCCGAAGGTGTGATAGTCAGGTGTTTTTTGGAAACGCTTGAAGTCCAGTTCAATAAAACACCGTATGGGCAAAGGAATCGACAATAAGGTCTGCCTACAAACATACCAATGATCAAAAAACTTCCGCCAAGAACCAGCATATTAAAACTAGCATCCATACGAAATATCCCGACAAATGGATCATATCTACAGATAATAAAGTCGGTCTTTGTAGCGGCAAATAATATAGAAAGACCCAGGTATAGATAGGGGATAACGCCTAGTGCTTTTCGAATCCCGATGGGCAATTCGATCGGTTTAATGATGATCAGGTCCTGGATAGCACCCAACGGACAAGCTCCTCCACAGAAGACTCTTCCAGCAAAAAGGGCAAAAAGCAATGGTAACATAAAAAATGCCAATGCAGTCAGTGAGATCGCATACATCGGATCGACCAATGCCAGAGTAACATTCTGAATAGCTCCGATAGAACAAATACATCCATTTCTATAAAAACCGAAATAGATCAACGTAAACAAGGACAAGTAAAGCACACCTTTTCTGGAGCGCTTTTTTAGTACAAACCAGGTGGCGAGTGAAAGCACAATGAAAAGTATAAAAACATCCATGTATTCCATCCAGCCATGTCTTGGTTCCGGGACCAGGATTGATGGTGATTTGTAGTCACTTTCAAAGTCCGGCCGTGGAAACCGTTGCTGGGCAAAGGTGATTACCGAGATGAGAAGTCCGGAAAAAATGGATACTATTTTAAAAAATTGCCTATTCAATGTCTAAGTATTTGATTTGATAAAATCTCCTTTTACTTTATATGGATTACTTGCTGGCACCCTGGTGATAGCATCAGAAGGGCACATTCTTGCAATGGCGCATTGGTTACAATTCACACATAAGTCTTGATTGATCTGCAGATGGAGCGAGCCATTCCCAAAGGAAGAACATCCTTTAACACACTTTCCACATCCAATGCACAGATCCTCGTCAATAGTGTATTCAAAAAATGGATCTTCCACAAAATTCCTTTTAATAGCAGCGGTAGGGCAAAGCTGGTTTTCTCCGCCTGTATTCAGATCCATTACTCCAGGTTTAAAATAGCCACCACAGAGGTCGCAATATCCGCAAAGGTCGAATGCATGGAAGCACTTCACAGCAGATGGCGTTAGGACACATTCATCTGCGCATCGTCCACATTGTGTACAAACAAAAGGATCGATCTGCCAGAGGTAATCTCCTGTTTTGGATTTACTGGCAACAAGACCACCGATTCCTCCTATGCTTATAGCAAGTGTATAACGTGCGGTACTTTGCAGGAAGTCCCTTCTGCTTTTTGCCTTGTTTTCCTTTCTGTCATTCATTTCCAGATGTTTTTATATTGGCAACAATGTCGCAGTTGCTAAACTGGTTGCAACTTTTACATAGCGGATTTTTATAGCAGTTTTGAGGATCTCCAAACCGGCGGCGATAAAGCAGAAATCCCGATGTACTCATCAAGCCTCCAAGCAATACCCATCTGCCAAATTCAGATATAAAATTTCGTCTTTTCATGAGGTTTCCTTTCGCTCAAATTTTCTAATCATTTTTCTGGATATATCCAGTATATAAATATTATTCATTTCATCAGAAGTAAGATCCGGAGGGATTGAATTCGCGGAAAAATCATCTGGAGTAGCAACCACACTTTCCAATTCACCGGAAGGTAGATAGATCTTGATTCTTACCAGCCCTTTTTCACAGGTTACGAAAGAGTCATTTTCAAGTATGCTGAAATGAGCTGGGTTACAACATCCTATGAATCCTTTCAAATCATAGGATGAGGCTCCCCAGAATGCTCTTAGTGAACCATCGAGGTTGTAGTTTTCAATAGCTTGAACACCTGTATTGGCTGCCCAAAGTTCACCCCCCGAATCAACATCCAGATCAAAGTAGGGGCTCGGTATAATAAAGCCATGCTTGCTATCCGTTCTGTTTTTACCATCAAAAGAATGCAAGATCTCTCCGGTGAGGCTGTACTGAAGAACAACCGCCCCACTGGCATTAGCCACAAATACATAATCATCTTTCAGCGCTATGGAAGTGATGTAAGTGGAAGGATCTATTTCCTGCCAGGTTTCGATGAGATCTCCATTGGTATTGTATTTTTCGATATGGTTTTTACACCCAAGATAAATCAGGTTATCCTTTGATAATTTCAGACTTGTAATGGGACCCGATACAGCTTTATTAAAAATTTCCCTTCCCGATGTGTCAATCATCTGCAACTGATTTTCAAATCCAATAGCCAGATAACCGCTTGAATAATCTACCACTTTTGGCTCTGCGAAAGAAAGACCGATTCGCTTGGTTTCTTTGTATTTGATCATCTCGGGGTCAATTTTATTTATATCCCCAAGATCATACTCATATGGATTTTTCGTGGTTTTTTTAAGTTCGTTTTTAAATAATCCACCAACCATTATATATGCGATTGCCAGTCCACAAACTATCAGAATCAAATATATAAGGTTCTTATTCATATATTATTTGTTTATATCCATACATATCATCTTGTGATCATCTCTTAACAAGAGATAACCATCGGCTATGGCTAAAGGTGCCCAGGCATCACGTCCATCGAAAACTTTTAGTTGATCGAGCAAAACAAATTCTGTCTTGCTTGGTCTCACGATCGAAAGTGTTCCTTCGTCATTCAGAATGAAAAATTTATTGTCAGCGATCATATAAGGTCCCAGGCCAAATCTGTTCGTTTTTCCACTGGACCAAATCACTTTTTTGAAATCAGACGGATCTACACAGATAAACTGATTTCTTAGCGTTCCTCCATCTTTGGGTTGGATTCCGTACACCAATCCATCATAAACTACAGGCGTTTGTTGTTCGCATGCCAGTCCATCATTGGGTTTATATTCATATAATTTTTCTATGGAAAAATTTCCGCCTGAACCGGTAACCTGAAATACCATGCTTCCTGCACCATAACCAGCTGTAAGGAATAATTTGCCATCCGGTAAACATACAGGTGAGGGGGCTACTACCGAACATCCCCACTTCAACGATTCCCAAAGTATTTTGCCTTCATCAGGTCCTTCAGCACTTATTCCGACGACTCCTCCAACTGCGCTATAAACATACATTCTGGTTCCATTTAGTGTCCAGGGCATGATGGAAGAGTGTGACATTTTAAGGCCATTGGGGTTGGGAGTTTCCCATACAACTTCTCCGGTAGCGCAGTCCACTGCTATTAAAATTGCTTTACCTCCAGTAGCAATGATTGCCTTACCATTATCAATCATCGGGCATTGACCAGTATACCAAAAGGGAACATCAGTGCCGTATTCTTTTTCCACATTAAGTCCCCAAAGTAATTCACCTGTCTCTCTATCCATACACATTACATGAGATCGCGGGCCGATAGTCAAAATGTATTTTTCGGTCACCGCAGGAATAGTTCTGGACATGCCGTGGTTCCGCTTTATATTTACATTGTACCACCTTCTCCATACTTCTTTGCCATCTTTTAATGAAAAACACCTAAGTATATCTGCTTTTTGTTCCTCATCGTAATCCAGTACATATACCAGCCCCTTATACACTGCAGGTCCGGCATGACCTTCCCCCAATTCCATAGACCATTGAATTTTTGCGTCATTATTAAACTTATCCGTGAGGGCTTTGCCTGGTTTTTTGATATTGTCAAAATCCTCTCCCCGGAATCTGGGCCATGTTTCTGAAAGTGTTGTTTTTGTACTGAAAAAACGTTCGAAAAACTCTCCAATATTGATTAGTTCGTTGGCTCCTGCAGAAGCTTCACGATTATCCATGCCAGGCTCACTCATGGATACTTTTACACGGGGTTTGCTAAAACTCCACCATGATAAAGCAATAACAAAGATTAATGCAGTTGTTCCGAGCAATATGTGATTCGAGATTTTCAAATGCCTGTCAAGCTTTAATATTATAAACCAATAACACTTCGCCATGACGAAGAAGTAGCTTCCCTTCTTTTATGTAAGGATGCGCCCAATAGGGTCCAGAACCATCCTGAATCCTGAATGAGCTTACGATATCAAATTTTTCAGGAGTAGGATTGACCAATGCAAAATTGCCAGTGCGTTCCTCCCAACAATAAAGCTTGCTGTCTGCAAAAGCGATTGGACCCTTGGTTTTCCATTCTTCCTCGTACATCACTTCGCCTTTATCCCATCTCAGACACACCCAGTTTCCCTGGCTATTATTGAGCCAGTTTGATCCATAGATGTAATCACCGACATTCACATAATGTCCATGATGTGTATCCAGTACTTCTGTTCTCCATTTTTCTTTTACATTTTTCCCGTCTTCAGCAACGATTAACATCACACCATAGGAATTGTATCCTTTAGAAATAAATATCTCGTTTCCTTTGATGATGGCTGAGTTAGGACTAATCGTAACTTGTTTTACTCCTTCACTTTCTTGCAGGAGATAATAATACTTCCAATCGATATTTCCATTTTCAGGATTAATTCCCACCACATAATCCGATGTTGAACCCAAAATCTGACGGACATCGCCATTTTTATAAATAACCGGAGATACATACGTTCTGGCTCCACCAACACTTTCAGTTTTCCAAACTTCCTCACCTGTTAATTTATTAAAGGCGATAAAGGAGGTTTCACTCCCGCCATTTGTATAAATGACTTTGTCATCAATTACTAGTGGAGATTCTGCTACACCCCATCTGTGAAGTTCACCTTTATATTTTTCGTATGCATTTATATTCCATAAAATAGTGCCTTCAATTTTATTGATGCAAACTACTTCACCCATACCACTAATTACATAAAGGTGATCTTCATCAATAGTAGGTGTGGATCTTGTATCCGGATAGCTGTTTTCCCAGGATCTGCCATACTTCACTTTATATTTGATTTTACCGCTCATTTCTACAGCATATAGAAAATCTTCTTCACCTTCCTTGCCAGTAATATAAATTACGGCATTATCCAGCACTGGCGTGGAATAGCCTTTGCCGAGATTGTCAACTTTCAGGATCAGTTCCGGGCCACTTTCAGGCCACTCTTGAAGTAATCCGGTCTCCGGGAAAATGCCAGATCGTTCAGGTCCACGCCATTGTGTTTCTTGTGCCTTGGATTGGAATACAATTATTCCGACGAGTATTGATAATATTCCAGTTGTTAACTTCATTTTTTTAAGTTTATGTATAACTTATTTTTAGAATATGAGATGAAACCATATCCTTATGTGTTAAAAAGAGCTATTGTTGAAGCCTGACTTGGTTAACGGTTGCCCTAACAAATATAAGAATTCTCAGGTACGCGTTTTATGATATAGATCATGTATGAAGATGCCAATTTTGTTTGTTTTTCGTATTTTTTTGAACAAACATTGCTTTTCATGTCAGATATACTAGGTGCTTGGGATAGGATTAGCCGTAGGTGGCTCATCTTAGTCTTAGATTTCGCCATTTAATTATACTTAAACTATTTTATTAGATAACTTAATTCGCTTGCACTTTCTCCATATGATTTTGAACTTTTTTTAATGATGTAAAACCATATTGTGAATAAAGTCCATGTGCATCTTCTGTGCCCAGCATCCATTTTCTAACACCTATTAGTTCCGGATGAGCAAGGATACATTCCATTAAAAATTTTCCAAGACCATTCCCGCGTTCTTCTTCCAAAACAAAAACATCGAGGATATAGGCATAAATTGTAAAGTCACTGACCACCCGGGCAAAACCAACCTGTTTATCCATTTTGTATAATCCAAAGCATTCAGAATGTGCAATGCTTCTTTTCACTTTTTCCAAACTTCTTCCTTGCGCCCAATATGATCGCTCACTCAAAAAAGTATGCATGACGTCAACCTGTAATGTTGATTTATCAGTCGAACAGGTATACGCACCTTTTTGCCATTGATGGTTAGTCATATTAGCTTTTAAGTTTGTTTTTCAAATGTCTGAATTTTCACTAAAAGAAAAAACAAGCCCAACAATTCTTACTTCATTTCTACCGGCTATAAATTAATTTGCGTATTCTTCAAAAAAACCATGGTTAAATGATAATTATTGGGTAAAATTATTGTGCATTAGAGAAGTTGGTCAGTGTGGATTATTCAACTTAATTTTTTTATAATGCTAATTGATATTTCTTCCTGGTGGTCCTTACTTGCTCTTCCTGAAAAAGTCTATTGGATTATTGCCATTCCTTCTACCGTACTCCTGTTAGTTCAGGTGACGATGACCCTCATGGGTAGTGATGCATCAGACTTGGAAACAGATTTTGACGGTGATCTGGATGGTGGTGATGGTGATTTGGATGGCGGTGCGGGTTGGCAATTTTTTACCTATAAAAATGTACTTGGTTTTTTTACCTTATTTGGTTGGACCGGCCTTGGGTTTTTACAGATGGGCCTGGGCTTATTAATCGTTGGAATATTTTCAGTAATTGCCGGCCTGACCATGATGGTAGTGATGGCTGCTTTGTTTTATTATATCAGTAGACTGAATCAGAGTGGTACCATGATCATAGAGCATGCAATAGGGCATACAGGTGAAGTATATTTGCGGATTCCACCGAATAGAGAAGGGCATGGCAAAATTCAGGTTGAATTTCAAGGGAATTTGCAGGAAATGGATGCGATTACCGATGATGAAAAGGAATTGCCAACAGGGAGTATAGCCCAGGTACTCGAAATTGTAAACAATCAGATTTTATTAGTCACACGGGTTTTATATTAATTTTTTAATCATGAGTTATATTTTAGTAGCAGTAGTAGCAAGTATTTTATTCCTGGTCATAATTGTTTCATCGCTTTTCAAGCGATATAAACGTTGTCCATCTGACCGGATTCTTGTCGTTTATGGTCGGGTTGGGAGCAATGCAGAAGGTGTCCATGCCGCACGATGTATTCATGGCGGCGCAGCATTTATCTGGCCAATTATCCAGGATTATAAATTCATGGATCTTACGCCTATTTCCATTGAAGTAAACCTGACGAATGCCTTAAGTCGGCAGAATATTCGGGTGGATGTGCCGTCAAGATTTACTGTGGGTATTTCTACGGAGCCTGGCGTGATGAACAACGCCGCAGAACGCTTGCTTGGCCTGAGTCAGCAAGAAATATATGACCTGGCCAAGGATATTATTTTTGGCCAGTTGCGTTTGGTAGTTGCCACCATGGATATTGAAGAGATCAATAGCAACAGGGATAAGTTTTTGGCAAATGTGGCAAGCAACGTGGAAGCTGAATTGAAGAAAATTGGTCTGAAACTCATTAACGTGAACGTAACCGATATCAAAGACGAGTCGGGTTATATTGAAGCATTGGGTAAAGAAGCAGCGTCAAAGGCTGTGAACGATGCACGAAAAAGTGTTGCAGAAAAGAACCGCGATGGTTCAATCGGAGAGGCGGATGCTTTCCAGGATGAGCGTATAAAAGTTGCTGCATTAACAGCACAGGCTAAGATCGGAGAAGCTGAAGCGGCTCAACTGGAACGCATTAAAATTGCGGCGGCTGATTCCCTGGCTAAAATCGGCGAATCTGAATCCAGCGCGAAGGCAAATGTAGGTGAAGCCGAAGCCCGTAAACAGGAGCGTATTTCGGTGTCAGAGGCCAATGCACGCGCAGTTGAAGGAGAAAACAAAGCAAAAATTGACGTTGCCAATTCAGAAGCAGAACGAAGAGAAAAGGAAGCAGAAGCACAACGAAAAGCCATAGCTGCTGAAAAGGTTAGCCAGGCCAAAGCGTTGGAGGAAGCCTATGATTCAGAGCGCAAAGCTGAAATAGCCAGAGCCCTCAGGGATAAAGCATCCCAGATGGCCGATATTGTAATCCCATCGCAGATTGATAAGGAAAAAGTGGAGATTGATGCCGAAGCAGCTGCAGAGAGAATAAGAAGGCAAGCTAAAGGTGAAGCCGATGCCATTTTCTTTAAAATGCAGGCCGAGGCCAATGGTATTCTGGAAATATTGAGTAAGCAGGCTGAAGGATTCCAGAAAATAGTGGATGCTGCCGGATCAAACTCCAGAGATGCCGTATTGTTGATGATTGCTGATAAATTACCAGAAATCGTTAAATCTCAAGTCGAGGCTATAAAGAATATAAAAATCGATAAGGTCACTGTTTGGGATAGCGGGAATGGATCCAATGGAGCCAACTCCACTTCAAACTTCTTGTCAGGTCTTGCCAAGTCCTTACCTCCAATTGAGGATTTACTAAAGAATGCTGGCATGGAATTGCCGACATTATTGCAGGGAACGAAAGAAAAAAATGAAGAGACCACTGTGGTAAAGGAACAAGTGAAGAAACCAGAAGTCAAAGAAGTTAAAATCCAGAAAGGGAAAGAAGAAAAATAGTAACTGAATTTTATTCATATCAAAATGCAAAGGAGGCTCATAGTACGAAGCCTCCTTTTTTAGTTTGCCGAGCGACAAATGCTTAAATTCTTACCTGGTACAATTAGGAATGGAACTTACCGGAATGTGTTCTGTCTTTGCGATCCTACTGATGACCTATTTCAGCGAAGGTGCAGAAAACCAATAAGTAGTCATTGCAATCCCGATTTATCGGTAGTGTAAATCTCCTTCTGTCTGTATAATCATTGCAGATAGCGTTTTGTGGCTTGGTGAAGGTGGAGATTTTTACCACAAATGTTGATGCGGAGAACCAATTTTTGATTAACCACAAATGTGTCTGCGTTATACTGAACCGCCACTTTTTGTCAAGTGGCAATTGTGCGTTTGTGCAGCTGTTTGTTCAAAGCGATACTTTTTGATGTCAGTACAAAACATCGTTCAAGGTGTCATAATATCTCTATCATAATGCGAAACGATAACTAAAATCATTCACTTGCAGGCATTGGTAATGCACCAATTTGCATCATCAATGACATTCCATCAATTTCAACCCATTGATTCTTAAGTGCATCATTTTCAATTTCAAAAATCTGAATAAAAGTCAAATGAACTGTTTTTCCTGATGCAGGAATACCATTGAAGGTACCTGTGTGTGTGCCGTGCCAGGTGCCACGTCCTACAACCTTATTACCAATCTCCAGTATTTCAACAAATTCATGTTCCTCGTTGGAAAAAGCATCATTAAATGTTTTAGTCATCCCCAGATGCTGTTCAGTATTCATTGGAACCGGGCTCATGGAAGAATGCATTTGATGGTTTGGTCCCAGCAGTTTTGCTGCTGTTGTAAAATCCTTGTTGTCTATGGCTTTAAAAAAGCCAAATACTACTTCTTTGTTTGTCATTGTATTTAATTTTAAATTTTTGCTTACTCTATTTGGTTTTCAGCGTCCCCGTTTACTTTTGATTTGTCAATTATAATTCCATGCAGTAAATTTCAAGCTAGCACTGCCGATATAACTTGACGCATAGCTAACAGATTGCTTCGTACCTTGCCTTTGCCGCCAAACAAGCTCGCAAAGCCGGCCTTTAATTGGCTTGATTTCATCATCCCTGTTTGAGTATTTTGCAAAACTATTATTTCTCACAATGGCTTTTTTTTACTTTTAAATCGATGAAGCATAAATCAGCTTTTTCCTTTTCCTTATTATCAATGTAATCTGTTTTCCATTAGTTGATGATTAAATTATGCTTGAGTTTCAACAATAAAGCTGATGACTTAGTTTACTATTCCTATTTCCCGATACACTGTTCTACTATTCCATTGTTTTACCAATTAACCATTCCTCCGTTTTACCGATTTACCAAATTACTGAAAACCCACAGTCCATTGGCGTTACGGAATTCATTGATGATTGGCATAAAATAATCCACTGGAGTATTTCCATAAAGTGCTTTAGTATAATAATCTGCTGCAATATCTGCTTGTTGTTCGCGGTTGAAATCATGAATTGTTTTCCCTTTGAGTGCTTCAGTACCTCCATAATTGTACCCTCCGGTATATTGGGCAACCAGTGCTTCTACAAGATATTGAATACCGACATGCTGCATTTGACAGACATGTGCTAATTCGTGTATGAGCCAGTCCATGTCTCCGTTTCCGGGTGCAGCAACTATTTTTCGTGTAAAATTGATTGTATGAAAAGTAGTCACACCCATGTTTTTACTTCCGGCAAACAATGCGCCGAGCTTAGCAATGAGAGAATATTCATCAATGCGTATTTGCCAATATCGGAGTCCGTCGCCATATACTTTTTTAGCTTCAGTTAGTTCTGTGTCCGAGAGTGATCTTGAATTGGGCTTCAGTACCTGAAATACAAGATCAAGAATTTCACCAACCATGACCATATCCAGAATTTTACTCACAAGCCTGCCAATCCATGCAACAATAGAAATGAAGACCTTGCCAAACCATTTTGGCCATTTTTTAATTTGCGTAAAAAGTAATTGAAAATTTAAGTATAGCCCAACACCTAAAAAAACCAATCCACTAACCAGGTGATAAAGAAAAAGGAAAATTCTTTTAAGCAAATCGGAAAGAACCGACCATGGAATTGCTGCAATGGATTTCAGACAATTCAATAAATACATTCCGATACCGCGTATAGCATTCATTGTCATGGAATATTACCTATTTTTTAGCCTTTTACTTAAATTGGTGCTCTCAGAATAAATACCCATTTTATAATTTCAATCCTCCTTTAACAAAGGTGTCCCAGACATTTCCCGCGAAGAATTTACCAAACGAAGTCAACGATTTAAGTCCTGATTTTCCTTTCTCAATGTTGATAGCACGCATGGTGGTAAGTTGTTTTGCAAAGTCGCCTACTTCAATTTTTAACTTTCCCTTTCCGATAACTTTCCCAGTTTTAGAATCTCCTTCATGGAGTGTAATAAATAGGGTTGTTGTATCCAGCCATACATCGACACCGGCATTATTTTCCATTTCTTTAAACCCGGTAAAATAATAAGACTTCCCTTCTTTACTTTTCAATACGGAATTGTAATTCATTTTTTTCTTTGCTGGATTTGAAGGATCAACAACAAAAAGGTTAAATTTTCCATTGCATGCACTAAGCGGAGCGTTGGAAAGTTTTGGTGCTTCCATAGTACCAATCATGCCGGCTTCGTGGTCCGGTTCAGATAAAAATGTTTCAACATCTTCTGATCGAATGGTTAACGTGAATTCAAAAGGCGAATTTTCTTTTTTCCCTAGATCGAATCCTTTCTCATAATCGGTAGTTTCATTTAAAGAGAAATAGCCCTTCATGGTTTCTGTAAACTGTACACCCGGTTTTCTTGGAACATCTTGTTTGGCGTCCTTGATATCGAAATCGTATGATATTTTCCCTTTCATTTCTTTGGCAATGAGCAAACAATTTCGTTCTGCCAGACCGCTGATGGTTAAAAGCGGGTTGGTCCCTACAGGGCGGGGAATAATCGCTCCATCCATAACAAATAATCCGGGGTACAGCGAATTGCCTGATTTTCCCATAAACACCTGCCCTTTATGATCCACCACGGCTGAGCTGGCATCTTCGCCCATGATGCATCCACCTAAAGGATGCACGGTCACCAGATCATAATTCATCATTTTTGTCCAGCTTGGATTTTTTACATAATTTCCTCCCAGTGCTGCAGTGGCATCCTTTAGTTTTCCACTTACCTTTTCAAAGATTTCCTCCTTGCCCACACCTTTCCAGTTGATTTGTAAATGGTCGTTTTTAAGTTTCATTTCTCCATCGCCACTATCATGCGACATCACCAAATAAACTTGGGTATTGTTGATGGCCCCTTTGTATGGTCCGCCAATCCAGCTGAGGAATTCACGCCATTTTTCTTTCCAATAATCATTAAAACCGCGATCGGTATCTCTACCGATAAGTCTGGAAAAACTGGTCAACGCAGGAATCATGACCGACTTGATCGGAGCTGGAATACTGCCTTCTTCAAGTGTCATCCCATCTTCCAACTTTTCTTTATGCCGTAGGTCGATGACACTCGTGATACAAGGGCCAACATTATAGATTTCCCCGGTAATCGCTTTTTCTCCAAGTCCTATTCCGTTGACCTGCACATCATTATTGTATCCAAAACCCAATACGTCTCCATTGCCAGTAAACCGCTTACCGAGTAAAGTCGAAACATCAAGACCTTTTGCAGCCGACCTCAAAAGAATTTCGGTACTGCCCAGCGAACCTGCACTGATAAACACATTGTCAGCTGAAAGAACAATGGCAGGAGCATCAAATTTTTCTCTTCCGGTATTGTACAGATTGCAATGCACGAACCATTTATTTCCATGTTGTTCGATATGTGAAACCCCAATTTCAGTAAAAATTTCTGCGCCATGGTTTACTGCATCCGGCAAATAGTTCATGGCCGTGGTGTTTTTTGCTCCATGGTTGCAGCCCGTAACGCAGTCGCCGCAATTGGTACATTTAGCTTGCCTGACACCTACATGATTGACCTTGTCTTCGAAGGTGACGTTGATATCCAAAAGGCGGAAATCTTCTTGCATTGCAGTTGCAGATTTACGCATGCCTTCTGTTTTGGCTAAAATAGGATAACCATGCTGACCTTCCGGATAGGGGACTGGTTTGAGCATATCCCAGGCTTTGGCAATGCCATCTTTTAGAGAAGCCATATCATCGCGTATGGCCTTAGGCCATATGGCATCGTCAAAGACACGGTCTTCAGCTTCAATGGAAACATTGGCATTTACCAGGGAAGTGCCACCGAGACCACAGCCTTTAAACACATTGATATCATCGCCGACGACCAATTCATACAAACCATTATCGTCGCCATATGTGCTTTTCCCTTTATTTACTTGAAATTCTTTTCCAGCTTCTAAAAGTTTATCAGGGAATTCGCCAGGCAGAAATTCTTTTCCTTTTTCCAGCAAGCACACTTTTTTATGTAGACGTGACATTCTGGAGGCTGCAATACTGCCGCCATAGCCAGAGCCAATGACAATTACTTCATATTCCTGTTTTAGTTCAGTGATGGGTTTGGATAATCTGTTCATGGTTTTTTGGGGATTTCTATTGGTTCTTTTTCAATGAGTACTGGCATAATTTTATCTCCCTCAAACCTGGGTGATTCCAATGTGCCGGTATTTTTCCAGTTCCGTACACTATTCTTTACGCCGATAGGATAAATGGTTAGTTTTTCTTTGGAAAGGTGAATTCTCAGAAAGTTTTTATATCCTTCATACCTGAAGGAGGAGGAAGCTTCAGTAGGGTGTGATTCCAGGACAAGGGTGCTGATCAGCAGATATATTCCAAAAATTAATCCGCTTGTTATCCCTCCCAGAGCGAGCATTTCTATTGCGAACAGTACCGATTGGGTAATTTCACCAGCCTGCAGATGTAACATTGTCAAATTCCAGATCGAAAAAATCCATATCCACATATATAGATTTATAAGCTGAAAAATGGCATGTCCTAAACCGACGATGTAATTCCAGTTCTTCTTTCCGGTTGACGTATCTGTAAACAAAACAATCCCGGTAAATAAGAATAGGTTCAATATGACAATAGTCGGAGTTTGACGGATACTGTCATAAATGATGTGCATGTAATTGTCAATATTGGCCAGGTTGAAATCTATCCCTGACATGGTTTCCATGAACGAACTTCCGTAGGGATTAGTAGTGGTACTCTGTATGAACCAGCTGGTAATGATATGAAAGACACCAAAAAAGAGGCACATACTCCAATTGTAATATGGAAAAGCAAGGTTTTTCCATGAAAGTCTTTTGGATTGATCAGCAGAGGGAAACGAACCTTTGAGTTCAGCGGTTGAACCATTATTAAAATTGATAGCCTTTTTGAGTGGATGAGTCGGATGCATAAATGCCCCTCCACCTCCTGCTGTGATCAACTGAGTGATCTTACCGTCAGAAGCCTTCATTTCGTATCTTGAATAATGATGCAGGTCTCCAGTAAGGATGGTCACAACATGGATATCCATTTTTTTGCCTTGTGGATCATCGCCGGATACATTGAGGACTTTTTCGATGAAAAAATTTAATCGTTGCTCCGCATCAAAATCTCCGGACAAAGAGGCATATACCCATGTCGGTTCGGCGGTGCACAAGATTATTTTATCTCCAGATGCAAATTCATTGGATGCGATATTTTTAAAATATGCGATCTGGGGATCATCAATATCTCCCTTGAGCTGAATGTCAATGCCCAGCAACCAATGATGATGCGGGAGTTTAATCGCAAAATAGCTTCTTTTTTGTAGGGTAAGCCAGTTGCCAAGCGAGCGGCCCTGGCAAAATAACCGAATGAAATTGGTCAGGCCATCGTACCAGTCGTGATTGCCGGGTATGGCAAAAAGCTTTGGCTTTGATGCTTTTGGCTCATCTTTTTTCCATGGAAATGCAGCGTTATACGGACCTTGAAGTCTGTTCTTATATTCAATTTTCTCAGGTGTTGGATAGACTTCATCCCCACCCATTATGAGCAGTTCACCTCGAGGAAGCGTGGTAATATTAATGTCGATTTCATCCATAGCCATAAGATGTGCCATGGTATAGGTTGAATTGAATCCATCCCCCAAATCGGAAATATAATCCATCCAGATTTCTTCTTTTTCCGAGAAATCAAAATATTCCTGTTGTTTAGAAAACGCCTGGATTTCCCGTTTATCGGAGTAGCTTCCAAAAACTCCGGACACGACGGTTTTTACTGCCGTGGCCATCAGTTGTTTTACGTCATACCACCCGACCATGGGTTTTTGTTCAAATTGCATAGTGGATTAGTTTAGATGCCATACGATATTTTAAACCGATTCCCCCCGGTTTACCATCTTGCTTTCGAATGTTGGTACTAAACCATGCTGTCATTCTGTGCTTAATGTCTTGATATAAAGTGCCTTCCATTTTATCATCGTTTTCATGCACATTTGCAATTGAAACCCGTACAGATTTAAACTCCAGCCCCAGCAGCAAATCGATTGGAGAACCTAATTTCCAGCTCGCTGTCAATATATATTTGTCACGGTTCTGCATGAAGTGGCAAGTGTATTCCAGGATATTTTTGTTATTTAGTTTTGAAGTTTTTATCTCAGAATCGAAACACGATATCTCCCGATTAAACAATTCAAGGTGAACACTGGAATAGATGAGTAAGTGGTCGTTTTCATTATTAGATGAGAGTACCATGTAGGCATAAAAGCGGACCTTATATTGATTTTTATTGTTTGAAAGCGTGCCTTGAAATTCATTACGGATATTGAACCGGATACCCGGATCTTTCATTTTAGTTGCTTCGACATCCTGTAGCACGCCACTTGAAGGCATGGTTTTGAGGCTCTTTTTGGCACTGTCATACCCCATGTTGATCAATGATCGTGCATCAATTTTATTAAAGAACAAATCAGGATCAAGTGGCAACGGGAACTCTGGTTTGATAACAAATAAGGTCACGGGCTTTTTTTGACCATAGTCACTTTTACCTTGCTCGATTAGCTTATTGATCATATCGATCCTTTCGTATTCTTCCAATAAACCTCCATTGGCACTCATTTCGATCATATGCACATATTGGTTTAAGGCACCGGGTAGGTAGGTAGCTGTATTGCCAATAGCCCATACAAGCCATAGTTCATCCGCTCCGCGTTTCACAGCCTCAATTAAGTTGGCATCTTTAATCCAAACAGCATCTGAAAACCATTGCTCGCCGATGTGTATTGCGGGCATCACGATGGGCAAGGAAACGCCAGCGATCAGATGATCTTCAAGCACCCTTGTATGAGGAATGGATTCTATGGATTTATTGGAGAAGTTGCACACATTAAAGGTGATTTCTCCCTTATTGAATTGATTAATTTTTTTTAGATCAATCCCCAAGCCTGGGAAAATATTACTTCGGATGCCATCTGCGTCGGCATACCCCATCATATTGAGCGGTTTGAAATAACTTTTCAACGGACGCATGGATATAAAGTGTTTGATGTCCAGATTTCTCCAATTGTCAGCTATTTCATTCGCGCTTAGTCCAGATGCAAGCATGCCGGCATTAAAAATACCACCGGAGGTGCCATCGACATGGTTAAAGGCAATATCGTGTTCTTCCAGGGCGATAAGTACCCCTGCCTGGTAAGCAAGACGCATACCTCCTCCTGCCAGGATGAGTGACCGTTTTTTCCCCTGAGTAGTATTGTTTCTTTCAATAAGCACGGTGATATCGGGTTTTATGTGTATGAATGAAAATGAAAATCCAGCCGGTTAGTTCGTAGAACATAAATAGTTGGGAAAGCGTATTTGGCGTTCCATCTACCATCCAGGATATCACCCGAGCTATAATTCCCGATCCCATAATGATCAGGAAAAGAATATTGAATGTTTTTTCATTAAATATCTTGTTCACAAAAAGGATGGAAAATAGGCCAAAACCTAGCTCCAGCGCTCTCAGGAATCGATACTGACTTAATAAATTGATCCGTACATGATCCGTAAGTGTATGTGGGTCGAAGCTAAACAACAAATCAAAATCGAAATAAGGATTGATAAAAGCACCCCAAAATCCAGCAACCAAAACCAGGCCGATATAGGTATAAAAAAAGAAGTGACTCAACCAATTCATTTATCCATATTTTTTAAATAATACAGAAAAACGAGGCCGGAGAAAAAATCAAAAAGAGCGACTGCTGCGGCAATTGGAGCAAATATTCCGTTGAGGATTCCAATGCCAACTGCTGCAAAAGCGCCTAGTTTTTGTAAAGCACACCACAAAACGGCTGGTTGCTGCGGGTAGGCACTATATATGGCATGTAACATCAAACCACCAAATAGCGTCATGAACATGCCCACGATAGCAAAGAAATGGGATGAGGCAGGTGTTATGTCTCCTTTTATAAATGTCAAAACAGTTTGTGGAGAAATCATCTGTACCAATCCGGAAAGTATGGTAGCGATGGAAATGGCGATTACAATTGGATTTAAGTATTTATTCATGCTTCAGGCTTAACTTTAGGTCTGTAAGGAAAAAGTAAATTGCCATGGTAAGCCATTGGAGTGTCCATAGACTCACCCTGATTGTATTGAGATTCATCCATTTTTTTAATACCTCTTGTAGTTTGATTGGATCAGTAATACCTGCTTCCATCAATTCGTTGTATTTAAATATGAAATAAATGGTGAGTAATGTAGCCAAAAT
>JAHEMV010000664.1 GCA_024643455.1 Cytophagales bacterium | reverse complement strand
GGCAATAATTGGGTGGTAATCTGGTGTGTTGAGCCAAATACTGAGCGACAAATCAACAAATGATCCCCTTGATTTAAAAAAGCAGCCATACTGACAAACATAGCAGCCATGCCTGAAGCCATAGCCATTCCATCTTCTGTCCCTTCAAGAAGGCATAATTTATCAATGAATTCATCATTGTTGGGATTGGAAAACCTGGTGTAAATATTCCCTTCCTGTTCATTTGCAAAAAGTGCTCTTGCTTGCTCTGCATCATCAAAGACAAAACTGGAAGTTGCATAAATCGGGACAGAATGTTCCCTTTGATCAGATCGGGTTGATTGAGTTCTTATCGCATTGGTTTCAAAATTTTTCCACACGCTCATTGCACTATATCTTTAGTAATTTTCTTATTTGATTATTTCATAGCTGGACGATACGTTGGCCGTCTTTTCCAATATTTTCACTACAGAGCAATATTTATTAAAGGAAAGATCTACTGCACGATTGACTTTAATATCATCCAAATCTCCTGTAAGCTTATAATGAACGTGTACATCTGTAAATAATGAGGGCATTTTATCTTTTTCCCTTTCAGCCGTTACTTCCACTTCCAGATCTTTTAACTCTTGTTTTTGTTTTTTCAAAATAGAAATAATATCAATGGTACTGCAACTCCCAGCCGCAGCCAACAGCAGCTGCATTGGGCGCATACCCAAATTACTACCCCCAATTGCTGGTGATCCATCCATTTCTATTTTACATCCCTCCTCATTTACTGCTTCCAGGTGATATGCATCATTTAACCGCTTAAGTGTAATCTTCATGTATTGTTAGTTTAAAAGCTAATCTTATAACTTGGTGCCTAAATGTTCAAACAAGATCCTTTAATTTACCCTGATCAGGCACATTTCATATTCTTAATTTGGTAAATTTGTTGTTCACTCATTATAATTGGGCTCCAAATTTATAATTTATACTTAAAAGAAAATTGAAATGAAAGAAATAACTGTCCAGGAACTTAAAACAAAAATAGACAACGGTGCAGATTTTCAACTTATTGATGTAAGGGAAGACAATGAACGCGCCTTTACGAATATTGGCGGTGATCATATTTCCATGGGTAGCATAGCTAATAATTTAGATAAGATTAGCAAAGAGAAAGAAGTTGTGATTTACTGCAGAAGTGGTAGCCGAAGCGGTCAGGTCGTCAATTTTCTGGAAATGAATCATGGTTTTACCAATCTATTCAACCTCAAAGGAGGAATCCTTGCATGGGCTGGCCAAATTGATGACTCAATAAAGAAATACTAGTTAATAAAAAGGATCCTTTACAACTTTTTTTGCTATTTAATAGTGTTGGAAATATCATGAGCTTAAAGATTGTAAAAACAAAAACGCTTCATCAGATTTATTAAGTATTAGAAACTTCTTGAAAAGTCAAATAAATTGGAATTTGGATTTAATTAGTCATCAGTACGTGCTCATGATTTATTGATTTTTTATGAAGTATATCCACATGAAAGTAAAATAAACTATTTTGTACAATGAAAAAGTATTGGTTTTACCTTTTTTGCTGCACTCCTTTTTTATCAATAGCACAAAAATCAGTAAAAGTTACCTCATCCCCTTCAATCGAATATCAAATTATTGATGGTTTTGGAGCATCTGATGCATGGAGAGCACAATTTGTAGGGAAAAACTGGCCACTAGAAAAGCGAAATAAAATCGCTGATCTTCTTTTTAGTAAGGAAGTAGATAAATCAGGAAATCCACTTGGTATCGGACTATCAATTTGGAGATTTTATTTATCGGCTGGAACAACTGAGCAAGGAGATAGCTCAGGAATCAATAATCCTTGGCGCAGAGGAGAATGTTTTTTAAATCCTGATGGGACCTATGATTGGACAAAGTACCAAGGTCAGCGGTGGTTTTTAAACGCTGCAAAAGAACGCGGAGTGGAGAAATTACTTGCTTTTCCAAATGCAGCACCAGTATTATTGAGTAAAAATGGTAAAGGTTATGCCACTAAAGGAGATATTCATTTCAACGTCAAACCAGGGTATACAAAATATTATGCGAAATATCTGGTCGATATTATCGAACATTTTAATCAGGAAGGATTATTTTTTGATTATTTGAGCCCTATCAACGAACCGCAATGGAATTGGGATGAATCAGGTCAGGAAGGAACCCCCGCACTTAACGAAGAAATTTATACGTTCGTTAAGTATATTTCAAATGAACTAGCATCTCGGACAATGAAAACTCAAATAATAATCGGAGAAGCAGGGACCATTGGACATGCATCCCTGGAGATGGAAACTATGGGTATGAAGTACGACGGGAGAGATAACCAGGCTCAATTTTTTTTCAATGAAACTTCTCCATTTTATATTGGAAACCTTCCTAACGTAGAAAAAACGATATCTGCTCACAGTTACTATTCGGTATGGCCAATCGAAAATCAAGTGGAATACAGAAAATTGGTTAATAATCATATCAAAGAAGCAAATCCAGAATTGGGATATTGGCAAAGTGAATATTGCATACTTCAGAATAATGGTGAAATAGGATCTGGTAGTGGCAGGGATCTTGGAATGCCCACAGCAATGTATGTGGC
>JAHEMV010000663.1 GCA_024643455.1 Cytophagales bacterium | reverse complement strand
CTGGCCACGAAGGAGGCAAAACATTACAAACTCGGATCGATGGTAAATACCATTATATGTTTGGTGATAATATCCTTATTGCTCCAATTTATAAAGATGAATTAAAAAATGAAGTTCATCTTCCTGAGGGGAAATGGAGGTACTGGTTTGACGATAAGGAAGTCATTGAAGGACCTGTCACTTTTGAACACGAATATCCTCTTGATGAATATCCGGTGTATATTAAGGAAGGTTCAATCATTCCAATGGATATTAAACGATCTTATACTGGTATTGGGAAATCCGAGGATGAAGGTTTCTTAACATTTTTGATTTACCCTGATCATAAAAAGGGATTATTTGAAGTGTACAGGGAAAAAGGGAATAGCACTGTAGTATCGTATGAAAAAAGTGACCATGACATCTCCATTCAAATTGAGGGTGAAAAATGTCCCCATGTCATGCAAATCGCTCTTCTTCAGAAACCATTTCTTGTAGAACTTGATGGCAAGAAGTTGAATGAAGGGAAAGAATATTCGTATGATGAAGAATTAAAAAAGCTTCGTATACAAACATCGCTTTACGAAAATGGTCAGTATCTAATCAATTTATAAATCCATGATTTTAACAGCATTTTTATCTGGCTATTTCCAAAGAATCTTTAAACCTTTCCTAATTTGTTTATTGGTTCTTTTAACAAATATATCCTTTGGACAATCTGGTTTGAAATGTAATGCTGGCGAAACTATTCTTACACCACCATTGGAAATGAAATATACACTTGGTGGATATGGCGCCAGAATGAATCGACCCGCAGAGGCAATTCATGATGATATAAAAGCCAAAGCCTTAGTGCTGAACAATGGTGTTAAAAAGTATGCAATACTCACCGTCGATATTCTTGGATTACCACCAAATGTTCGGCCTATGATCCTAAGCAAATTAGCTGATTCAGATTGGTCTGAAGAAAATGTACTGATTATGCCAAGCCATGCGCATACAAGCCTTGAGATGTTTGCTTTAAACGACAAAAACATATTCAACAATCCAGCCATTGGAATTTTTCAACCTGAATTATTGGATTTTGTCGTAAACAAATTAGCAGAATTGATAAAGGAAACGGATAAGGATTATAAGGATGTGAAAATAGGCACAGGACAAATAAAACTGGAAGGACTTAATAGAAATCGACGCGGTGATGAATCTGTAGATCGAGAACTTACTGTAACCCGAGTTGATCTCATAGACGACACACCGTTAGCTGTCTTAGTAAATTGGACTGGGCATCCAACCATTATGGATGAAAATGACATGTGGGTTTCCGGTGGATGGCCTGGCTATTTGCAACGAGAACTTGAGAGCTGGATTGGCAATGGTGTCATTGCGATGTACTACAACGGCGCTGAGGGCGATCAATCAGTTATCGCAAATAAGGGAACCAGTCATTATGAAAAAGCGGAATATTATGGTCGTGAAATTGCGATGAAGGCTAAAAATGTTTATGAAAACATTATGCCAAAAGATCAAATCGAGTTTAAATATGATTACACAAAAATTGACCTCCCAGCTAGAAAACCTCATCCTTCTTTTATGCAGACTGGCGGAACTGAATATCAGCTTAGTGAAACAATGATTCAAGGTTTATTAGAGCAGGTGTTACCTACTCAAACTTCTATATCTACTTTCCAGATCGGTGACCTTATGATTGTTGGGGCTCCCGGTGAATTAATCGCTGAGCTTGGAATTGATGTAAAAAATAAATTAAAAAAAGAAGGCATCCTTTGTCCGGTAATTGGAGGATTGGCCAATGAATGGGTCAGTTATATTTTAACTCCAAAAGAATACCACCAAAGTGGATATGAATGCAGCGTAAGTTTTTATGGAGAAACACTTGGAATCGTAATTCATGATGGGATGTTGAAATCAGCAACAAACTTAATCGAATAACATGCTCCGATTTATTAAAATTATTTTTTCGATAATTGGTTCACTCTTATTGCTTTTTCTGTTTGGAATCGGCGTGATATGGCTAAAATACAAAAGTATCGTTGATAAAACGACACAGGAAATCCCCGTATTTGTTTCTCAAAATTTTCCGCTTTCAGCACAAATCAATCCATTTATTGGAACTGGAGGTGTACCATGGACATGTGCATATAATTTTCCAGGAGCTTCCCTCCCATTTGGAGTGATGAGGCTAAGCCCTGAAACTTCTTCCTGGCTCACCAATGAAACGGCACTTAACTCTTCAGGATATTTCTATGGTGACAATAAAATTATCGGATTTTCTCATACCCGTCTTGTAGGCACTGGGGCTACTGACGGTGGTCATTTTCTTGTTTTGCCGATAAAAGGCAATCCTGATTCTAATGATGGCAAAAGAAATTATCACTTTTCCCATGAAAATGAATTGGCCTATCCGGGATACTATTCTGTTGATTTTCCCAATGAAGGGATCAAAGCTGAACTCACTAGCACTGAACGAGTTGGAGTACATCGATACACTTTTCCTGAAGGGATCACTCCTGGAATCCTTCTGGATGTAACGCATGCACTCGGAGACAAAAGAAGCGAGGATGGATATATAAAAATTGACGCCGAAAAGAACGTGATCGAAGGGCATG
>JAHEMV010000168.1 GCA_024643455.1 Cytophagales bacterium | reverse complement strand
GGTATAACAACGCTGAAAACCTTTCGATTCGCATTTTAACTATTCCAATCGAAGATAGTATGTATATGCTTTTATTGTTGGTTATGAATACCTCGATTTATGAGTTTTGGAAATCGAAAAACAATGCAAAAACATTTTGATACCCCGTATTTCATTTCAAAAAGATTATTTTTCAATTTATTTACAACACAAACAAATGTTAATTTTGAAATTAATATTCATATTTTTTATTAAATTGAATGAATAAATAAAACATTTAAATTAAATCACCAACTACCTATGAAAACCTGCATTGTTATTTGCAGTTCAGTGCTGTTTTTATTTTCAACTTTCCAATTTGTCAACGCACAGGGATTGCTCAATAAAATTAAAAAACAGACAGAGGACAAGCTACTCAAAAAGACGGATGAAACAATTGATGACTCCCTTTTTGGAAAGGATGAAAATAATTCAGACAAAAATGGAAATCCAAATTCAGATGGAAACAATTCAAAAGGAGAAGGATTAATTATAAATCCTCCAGATGTGTTAAAAAATATAGCCGATGCTGAGCAAGCATTCAATGTTAAGAATTTCGGAACAGCAAAGTACGCTGTTCGACAGGCAATGTTAGGAATCGAGATGGAAATAGGACACAATATACTTGAGTCACTTCCATCCACTGTTGATGGGCTTAAAATAGTAGACGAAAAGGATCGAGTGACATCAATGAGTTATGGATTTGTAGGCCTGACAATGGAACGCGTTTATGAAGGAGAAGATAAGGAATTAAAAGTTAGCATTGGAAATAATTCAGCCTGGCTTAGTGCTGCTAATATGATGTTAACTAGTGGCACTTATTCATCCAATGGCGATGATCAAAATTATAAACAAACAACATTTAAAGGTTACAGGTCTATCTTGCAATTTGATAATTCATCTGGTTATACATTAAGTGTCCCATTTGGTCAGTCGTCCATCTTTGTGCTGAATGGTATAAACTATGAATCGGAAACAGAAATCATGTCAGTTGCAGAAAATTTTGACATCGAATCAATTAAAACTGAACTTGGAGAAAAATGAAAAATTACATAAATCTAATTTGCCTTGTTTTATTCATTACACAATTTGTTAGCGCACAAGACATCTCCGCATCACTCAATGAAGCTAAGACAGCCTATACTTCGGGCAGCCTCGATGATGCTCGCTTTGCTTTAGAACAGAGCGTCCAACAAATAGATCAAGCTATTGGGAAAGAGATATTGCAAATTCTACCTGCAAATATGTCCGGTTTAGAATTTCAAAAAGAACAAGACAACGTTGTAGGTACAAGTCTCGGCTTTGCTGGTCTATTTGTTGATCGAAATTACGGCGGAGGACAACAATCCGTCAATATAGAAATCATTGGTGATTCACCACTTATGGCTGGCCTCAATGCCATGCTTGCTATGCCGGCCGTGATAACTTCAGGTGACCCAAATCAAAAAAGAATAAAAATAGATGGATATAAGTCTATTTTACAAAAAGAAACCAATACAGAAGGTATAGAATCTTATTCCGTTATGATTCCTGCCAATTCAACACTCATCTCATTAAAATGTACAGGTTTTAATGAGAATCAGGTTACTTCTATGGCAAATACGATTCCGGTTTCTGAAATCGTAAAATTGGCACAATAATCCATTTCATCTTAAGATAATGAATAAAAAGGTTCGAGTTACTCGAACCTTTTTTATTTGAAATGCTTTCACAGATTATATATAAATCAAACACGTCTTAAAAATATTACGGTTGTTCTTCAGTAAATTAATTATGGATATTTTATGCTTTTTAGGCCCAATTTCTTTTCTTGGGATTAATTATTTATACATATAAAAAAAGCAGTTGTTTAATAACCTTTTTCATCAATTGATAAAAGTCCACACCTCCAGTATATTCGTTTTTCTCTTTCTAATTACTTGTTTCTTTTTCAACTTTGGGACTCAATATTTTCCGAAAGGATTTGTCGACCTTTTGACAATCGCCCCAGAAATCGTTATTGACTTAAGATATTATTCTCCAGACAATTTTGTTGGAGAACAAATCGATGGATACCATGCAGAAAAATGCATAGTAACTGTGGAAGCAGCAAAGGCATTAGTAAACATGCAAAAAGAATTAAAATTACAGGGTTATGGACTTAAAATATTTGACGCATACCGACCACAGCGAGCCGTGGAGCATTTTGTCCTATGGGCTAAAAATATTACTGACACCAAAATGAAGTCAATTTATTATCCAGAAGTTGACAAAAAGGTGCTATTTAAGGAAGGATACATAAGTTCCAAATCCGGGCATTCCAGAGGAAGTACAGTTGATTTGACGATTATTTATTTAACCGGAAATAAAAAGGGAGAGGAAGTGGATATGGGTACACATTGGGACTTTTTTAGTCCTAAATCCTGGCCTTCCAGCAATGAGGTTACTGCAATTCAAAAATCGAATCGGTTATTCCTTCAAAAAGTAATGATGGATCATGGATTCCGACCATATAAAGAAGAGTGGTGGCATTTTACTTTGAGAAATGAGCCTTTCCCTAAAACCTATTTCGATTTTCCGATAGAATAAATAGAGCAAAATCCATGCTTATGGCAAAAATATGAAATTGACAAACATCAATAATATCTGCCAATCATTGGATGGTCAACAATCACTTTTTTCAATTCTAATGGATCTACAGGTCCCATGTTTTTATATACTATTTTCCCATCAGGTTCGATAAGGACAGTATAGGGCAAGGCACCATCCCAATCAGGATCAACAATGGATATTAGTTGGTAAATGTCTGTGCCTGAAAAAATATAGTTTTTAACGGCTGAATTTTTACTTTTAAGAAATTTTAAGGCTTTCTCCTTTTGATCCAATTTGTCAGCACTTAATGAGATAAATTCAAAATCCCTTTCCTTATACATTCTGTGAATATCAATAAATTCCGGATATTCAATCACACAAGGCCCGCACCATGTCGCCCAAACATTTATCAGCCATAATTTTTCAGAATCATTGTTCATCAAAATTTTCACTCCTTCTGCATTAATCTCTTCTATGCTAACTTCTTTTGCCTTCCAATCACTATTCACTTTATCAGTCCAACTTGATTTCCAACCCCACTTTACAGAACACCCAAAAGTTTTCTTAACCGGCTCCAATATTTCCACATTCAATAAAACCGCATCTAAAGCAGCTCTCAAGTCCTCTGCATTAGCTGTACCGGGTTTTTCAGAATCATCAAGACGACCATTGTATTTTAACTTTCTGTCTTTATTGAAAACAAAAGCATGCGGAGTCGCTACCGGGCCATATTTTATTGAAGTTTCCTGAGTATCTCCATCATAAAGGTATGGGAAATTGTACTGCTTATCTTTAGCACGAATTTTCATCTCTTCATACGTATCGCCCAAGTCAGAATAGCCAAGTTCTTCGAGCAAAAGAGTCTTTACAGAATTAGGTGAGATCGCTACAAATTGTACATTCTCATCTTTATAGTCATCAACCAATTTGATAATCCGATCTTCATATGCCTGAGCAGTGGGACAATGATTGCAAGTGAATATAATAACCAATACTGCTGCCTTGTCGAAACTTTTAAGAGTATAAAATCTACCATCGGTACCCGGTAATTTGAAATCAGGAGCAGTCTCGTTTGTTGCCAATATCTTAACTTCTCTCTCTTCAATATCCTGAGGGTTTGCAACAAAAACTTCACTTTGTACTTCGTCAAGAGGAGGTTCTGTACTAGAAACTTCAACTTTTTTTGTATGACATGCAATAAGTACTAAAAAAGAAACAGTAATCAGCAGGCATTGCCTGATGTATTTTTCCATGTTGAATAATAAGATCTAAAAATAATGACAATACCAAATCTAGTAAAAAATGTGCTATTATTCCATTATAAGGATGATTTATATAGAAATCAACTTAAATAAAATAATTCACGGAAAAATGGAACACTTAATAGATGTGCCCTTTTCGTATAGATTTTAACTTGAAAGATAACGTCATATAGACAATGCTTAGGAAATTAATCCAATATTTAAAAAATTAACTTATGGCACTTCCTAATCATTAGATTTAACTAGAGATTATCCCCTAACACTAGATTCCGGAATCCTTTTCAACAAGTCTTTGGTCTGATGAAATCCTTCCTGACCAATAGTGAAGCAATCAAGATATTCCTGACCTAAAGCATACTGAAGACATTCGTCTACTTTATCCACTAAATCGCCCGCGCCAAATATTTTCATGCCTATGATTCCTTTTCCCTGTGCCTTCATTTTTTTCAATACTGGTACTACCTCATCAACGGCTCCATCCATTCTTGCAGCATAAGGATTGATCCGAGCAAGATCAACCTGAACCCAGTCAGAATTGGCTGCAGCATTTAGCGCTCCCATGGTATGGCAACTTACACCATGAGCTCTTATGATGCCATCTTCCCTTGCCTGAGCCAATACCTCCATTGCTCCGGTCTTGATGGTCGGCCAATTTGCTTCAGTCATGAAATGCAAAAGCACAATATCCAGATAATCTGTCCCTAATTCTTGTCTGAACCGATCAAGATCATCGCGCATTTCCTGTGCTGTTGTAGCATGGGTTTTAGTAAGAATAACTACTTTTTCCCTGGGTACATACTTTAGTCCTTCTTTGAGATGGGGGTGCGTACCATACTGGTCGGCTGAATCCCAAAAACTAATCCCTTCATCGTAAGCAGCATGCAACAATTCACCAACACCTTTAACACCTAGTTTTCTGGTTTGATCTGATTGTCTATTAATACCATGCGTGCCAGTTCCCATAGCCAATCGAGACATTTTGATGCCCGTATTACCAAGTACTATTTGGTCGGTAGCATATTTTTTGGTTTCACTAGCATACAAGTGATGTGGAAAAGAATTTAAAGTAACAGCTCCTGCGGAAAGTAGGGAAGCTTTTATAAAATCTCTTCTTTTAATTGCCCCGGTTTTTGGGCATGTTTTAAATTGACTTTTGTGATTCATGATAGATGGGTTTGATGGTGTTATTCCTTAAATTTGGCGAATTATAAAGAAATATGCAAATCAAAACCTTTTCAGGACAACTCAGAAACCACCAATTAAATTGATTTCTGCATCATTTTATCATCATCATTTTCAGACAAACTGGTTTGGATACTTTAACTTCCTCACCATTTGTTTTCAGCTTTCCAGTCTCCCTATCAATTTTAAATACTACAATATTATTTGAATTCTGATTTGCAACTAATAAAAATTTTCCGGTAGGATCAATAATGAAGTTTCTGGGCGTCTTTCCATTTACAGATCGGTGATCAACAAAATCAAGATTGCCAGTCTTTTTATCAATTGCAAAAATCACAATGCTATCATGACCGCGATTAGAGCCATAAAGAAACCTTCCATCTGGAGATACATGAATATCAGCACAGGAGTTGGCGCCTTCAAATCCTTCTGGCAATGTACTTACTGACATAACTTGCGTCAACTTACCACTTTTTGCATCATAGGTGTAGGACGATATCGTCGAATTCAATTCTGAAATAACAAAAACAAGTTTTTTATTGGGATGAAAAACCAAATGTCTGGGGCCAGAACCAGGAGCTAATTCAAATTCATTTTTAAGATCCAATTTTCCTTCTTTTTCATTAATCGCATATGACATCACTTTATCAATTCCCAAATCCTCTACTATTGCGAAATGTTCATCGGGGGATAAAACAATTGCATGGGCATGCGGACTATTTTGATTTCCTTTAACTGGGCCAGACCCAATGTGTTGTTTCAAATCTGAATAGGACTGCAAAACACCATTTGATAAAATAGGGAAAACAGAGACATTTCCTCCAGTGTAATTAGCAACAAAAGCACTGCTAGCATTTTTGTTTATACTAACATAACAAGGAGAACTTCCTCCACTGGCAACCTGGCTTATTTTCTCAAGTGAACCATCAGATGGTTTAATAGAAAAAGAAGTAACCGCACCTGATTTTTTGCCTTCAAAATCTTCAGTTTCATTTACTGCAATAAGAAGATTTCGCTTTGTATTGATCGCTAGATAGGATGGATTTATTACTCCTTCGGTTGTATTTAAATAGTTTAGGCTACCTTCATTTGAATTAAATTTGTAAAGATAGATCCCCTCATCTTCCTCCTGAGTATAAGCTCCAACATACAAATAAAACTGATCTTGTACCTGGGTACTTTGAGCTTTGCTTATATTAAAATAGGTCATTAGTAAAAAGGTAATTGTTAATCTTAAAATCGGTTTCATATGAATATTGATTAATTGTTTAATACATGATCTGCTGCTAGCGTCAAAAACATGAAATCTGTTCCTCCTCCGCCTAATACATATTCAGTTTGTTGCCACAAAAATGGCCATTCTAACAGTTCAGGAAAATCTGGTCGGATTAGCGCCGTTCCAGAAACGACTCCACCCGGAATAAATGACCAGTCAGCCCTGTTGACACCATAAGCCACTTTTATGGATTTAGACCCTACTCCAGAAGCAAATGAAGCATTGTTTTCTCCTGGATGACAACCTAAAACAAAATTTAATGCATGCAATAAATAATCATTCGGAAATGTCTCTGGAAAACGCGTATGCAGATAATATTGCTCTACACCAAATCGCTGAATACCCCAACCAGCTCCCCAGATATTTGGTTTGTAAGGAACTCCGTATGGGTTTTCCTCTCTTTCTTTGTCAATTTTCTGTTTTAATTCAGCAATGGATTTTACTAATTGCTCTTCAAAAGCAGGCTCATTTATTTGATCCTTGATTCTACCGAGCAACCATCCGGTTCGGTCGATCGCACTAGTCAGTTCCTCTCCATGTTCAATAAAAAACATTTTGTACTTCTGTTCGCCTGTTGTCAATAGGAGTTCAGTCGCCGCTTGGACTTTAACCATGGCTTTCTCTTGTGTATTGGCTTCCCAGAGTGATTGTGCTATTTCCAGGCTATGCGCCGCAAGCGATGGATTATAATTTTTGAGTACTCTGGATGCTGAAGCAAGACCGGCAGCAACACGTAATTCTCTGTAAGGATTTTGTTCAGTAAACACCCAACGATCATCAGCTATACCTGATCTCCCTCCAACGATTTCACCGGAATCGAGCTTTGCATTATAGACCAAGTTATCCGTCATTGAAGCCGCATCTCCAAGCATGACATACTGCCTAAGAGTGGGACATATAATTCCACGATAAAGTCTTCCCATTGCGTCGTATCCACCAACAACAGTAAGTACACCATGCTCGATTTGCTGCAAAAGATCATTTTTGCCATCTGGACGATGCATTTCGACAAGATGCATGGATTGATCTATAAGTGTCTGATCATACTCTACGCCGAATTCCTCAATGGCAAGTGATAGCATTTGTGCTGTTCCTATCTGAGATTCTACACGAAGATCATAATCTCCTGCATCATGCCATCCTCCAACATTTAAACCGGGAACAGGATCCATTGGATTATACTTTGTTAAAGTAGAAGAGCCTTGTGCATATCCATCGAAATGAATGGAATCTGTAGGGGCCATCAGCGCATCGTCCATATGACACAGGTCATGCCAAACACGATAACGGTCATTGATGCGCATATGACACATCTGAACAGGTAAAAAATACTCTAACGTAGGTTGCCATACATGACGCTTATATACATCATCACTTATTTGAAAAGGTTCAGATTTCACATCACCATATACAACCTGATATAATCCGGGTTCTTCAATTTCTGAAAAATCAAACTGAACATAATTATATCGAAGGAATTTCCCCCATATCTGTGCTTCAGATGTCTTTACTGATGCATGGTGACCATTGGTTTCCAGTCGTTTTAACTCAACTTTCTTCAGAGATTGATCTTTTGCATCCAATTCCAGAATGGCAACTTTTTTCTGCAATGGATGATAACCCACCTGAGAAAGTTGAACTACTGGTTTGTGCATCCAACCTTTAATGACATTTGGAGTGATCAACCATTCCACTGCGTTGGTCGTCATCCCAGCCTTTATAAGCGATCTGACAACAAACCAACCATTATTATGTTCCCCCCGGCCATCAATGAGCTGTAGTTCGCCATCGTTATTTTCAATAGTCAATCGCTGTTCTTCAGATTCTGGAGCAACAGTCAATATTTTGCCTGCAGCCAATGGCGTCATTTGTAGCTTTCCTTCATCATCTGTGAATAAAGGTCCATTTGCTTGTAACGGGAAAATGCCCTTTTCATCATCCAAATAATACGACTTACCAAATAACAAACCAGGGAAAAGTTCAAGATTAAAACCTACTTTCCCGATCCAATCTTCCGGAATTGGTTTTTCCAGATCTACAATAATTCTAAAGGACCTGCCTTCCGGTCTAACTTTTAATTTATATTTAAAGTTTAAATCGGGATATATAATAGGGTTAAATCCTTTGCGATGCCTGCTGCTGTCTGGGTAACTCATTTCTACCCATATTTCTTGTTTTTCTCTATCAATTTGGCGTTCACCTACTTTGGGGATTGGTTGCCATTGGCCAGGTGTGGGTTCAAGACGTAAATCTCCATTGGTCGCTACGCGTAAACCATTTTGTATAAAACTAACTCCTCCCTGATGTCCTTCCGGATAAAAATCGTGTGCCAGCATCACGTTTAACCCCTGCATTTCGAGGTATTCCAACTCGTTTAATACTAACTCGTCCTTATCCTCTTTTTGACATGAAATTGCAGAAAGAGCTAAAAATAAAACAAAAAACAGGCTGCGTATATCTTGATTTTTCATGACGAATAAAAATATTTTTGGGGTTAATTAAAAGTGTAAACTTACGTAATGCGTGATAATTTCATGGGATTTTTTGAATTTTATTTATCCTAACTAAAGCTCACGTCCTCACCTGTTGGAGTATATTCTGCATTTCATTTTTAAGGTATCGGTTACAAAAATATAATCGTATAAACACGTGCAAACTAAACCAAAACCCGGTTCGTTTTTTCTCGTGAAAACAATTTAAAATTCATGATATAACAATATTTTTTTTAATATTTTTGAGAATTAATTCATTACAATTTATAACGATATTTTGATTAGGGGATACAAGTTTTTTTTATTCCAATTTTTCACAACCGGAATCACTTATTATTTATGCTTTACAATAGTATTAATAATTGTTTCCTGGAATGCAAAAGCGCAAACACCCGGTTATATTAAAAATTATCCACCCAATATTTATAAAGCCAGTCCTGCAGTTTACAATCTCGTAAAGGATGACCTTGGACTAATCTATTTTGGAACAAATAAGGGTGTTGTAATTTATGATGGCGTACGCTGGGAAATGGTCAATGTGTCCAATTATTCTGATGTAAAATGCCTGGAATTGGGGCCAGATGGCAAAGTTTATGTCGGTGCAAACAGCAATTTTGGTTATATTCAGAATGATCCTAAAAAAGGATTTCAATACATATCTTTATCAGACTCATTGCCCCCCTATGAGACAAATTTCAACGATGTATGGCAGATCGTTTTTCTGAATGATGATATTTACTTCCAAACCTACAGCGGTATCTTCAAATGGAATGAAAAGGAGA
>JAHEMV010000003.1 GCA_024643455.1 Cytophagales bacterium | reverse complement strand
AGCGTAGTATCGAATATATATAATCTATCAGCCATCTTGTAAATATTTTAATTTTGAAAAAAATGGAAGGAATTGTTGTCCTTCCATTTAGTAATGAATTTTAATTGTTTTCTGGTCTTAATTTCCGGACCGCGGCACCGGTAATCCACATTTCTGACTCCCTCATCTCTTTCAATTCAGCTTCCAATTTAACTCTGTAGTCATCCTGACTATTTGAATCAATGGATTTTTGTGCCTCTTGACCAGCAGCCACACTTTCATAAAGTTCTTTGAAAACAGGTGCTGTAGCGTCCCTAAATTTCTTCCACCAATCCAAAGCTCCACGCTGTGCGGTTGTAGAACAATTGGCGTACATCCAATCCATGCCATTTTCTGCAACTAAAGGATAAAGCGATTGAGTAGCTTCTTCTACTGTTTCATTAAATGCCTCTGAAGGGGAGTGCCCTTTGCTTCTTAACAGGTCATATTGTGCTGCAAAAATGCCTTGAATTGCACCCATTAGCGTTCCTCTTTCACCGGTCAGATCACTATATACTTCCTTTTTGAAAGTAGTTTCAAAAAGATAGCCTGAACCAACACCAATACCTAAAGCAACCACTTTATCTTTTGCCTTACCTGTGTAATCCTGATGGATAGCAAAACTTGAATTCAATCCTTTTCCTTCAACAAACAACCTCCTTAAGCTTGTTCCTGATCCTTTAGGTGCCACGAGCATTACATCTACATTTGATGGAGGAATTATACCTGTTCTTTCTTTATAAGTAATACCAAATCCATGAGAAAAATAAAGTGATTTTCCTTCAGTTAAGTGTTTTTTAACGGTCGGCCACATTGCAATTTGGGCAGCATCTGAAAGAAGATAGAATATAATTGTTCCTTTTTGAAGCGCTTCTTCAATGGTAAACAAGGTTTTGCCTTCAACCCATCCGTCTTTCAATGCTTTGTCATAGGATTTTGAGGGTTTTCTTTGACCAACAATTACATTAAAGCCATTGTCTCTGAGGTTTAAAGCCTGACCAGGTCCCTGGACGCCATAACCAATAATTGCTATAGTTTCGTTTTTCATTACTTCCCTTGCTTTTGCCAAAGGGAATTCTTCTCGCGTCACTACGTTTTCTTCGACGCCACCAAAATTGATTTTTGCCATTTTAATTTATTGTTCCGTTATTATTATTTAAACTATGTGTTGTTGATTTTTCTAGTTCTTCAAGGAAGGTTTCAGTCTTTCTTTTTGATTTTGAAACCGAAATTCTTCCTGATCTTACGAACTCAAGCACTCCATACTTTTTTAATGTTTTAAAAAGTGCTGTCGTTTCTTCCTTGTGGCCCGTCTTTTCGATTACCGTATAATCTCTTTCTATTACAAGAATTCGAGCGTTGTTTGCTCTTACGATTGCCTCTACTTCTATGCCTCCCATAAAAATTTCTGTAGGCACTTTGTATAAAGCGATTTCCTGATAATGGATAGCATCTTCTTCATAAACAAAAGCTCCGAGAACATCAACATGTTTACGTATTTGTTTAACTACTTTTTCTACCTGGTCTTTCGTGGTAGTAAGGACAATAGTATATCTACTTACTCCTTCCACTTCAGAGGCAGAAACATTGATCATGTCGATGTTAAGTTTTCTTCTGGTAAATACAATTGTTACTGTATTAAGTAGTCCAGGTTTATCTTCAGTCAGGATCGAAACGGTAAACTGCTTTTCGACCTGTTGATCTGTTGAATCTTGATATATATCTGTCATTTCTTTAAGTTTTTATTATTCCAATCGAATATTAGAAACAGAATCTCCTGATGGTACCATTGGAAATACATTCTCTTCCATCTCAACTTTTACTTCAAGGAAATAGGGGCCGTCGTGGTCGTACATGGTTTGCAAAGCATTTTCTAAATCTTCACGCTGACTTACTCGATTACATTTGATCCCATAACCATCCGCAATTTTTACAAAATCCGGATTAGTCATTTCTGTAAAGGAGTACCTTTTTTCGAAGAACAACTGTTGCCATTGTCTAACCATTCCAAGGAAGTTATTATTCAAAACTACAATTTTAACCGGGATGTTGTACTGGAAAATAGTACCTAATTCCTGAATTGTCATTTGAAAGCCACCATCACCTGAAATCGAAATTACTTTTTCGTCTTTCTTTCCAAGTTGGGCACCCAGAGCTGCAGGTAATGCAAATCCCATTGTTCCCAAGCCTCCTGACGTTACGATATGATTCGGTTTTCTGAATTTATAATATCTGGAGGCAATCATTTGGTGTTGACCAACATCTGTTACGACAATGGCCTCACCCTTGGATATTTCTGAAATCAATCGAATGACTTCACCCATTTTGATGTCATTTCCGGTAGGATAAATATCGTGTTTAATTACTTTTTCATACTCGATTTTATCCAATTTCCGGAATTCATTTATCCATTCGTTATGGTTCGACTTTTTGATATGGGGAATAAGCCGATCTAAAGCCTGTGTAGCATCAGCATTAATTCCTACTTCTGTTTTTATAATTTTATCAATCTCAGCAGGATCAATTTCTATATGAATTACTTTAGCTTGTCTTGCATATCTTTTTACATCACCTGTAACTCTGTCATCGAATCGCATCCCAATTGCAATTAACACATCACATTCGTTGGTCAGCACATTGGGGCCATAGTTGCCGTGCATGCCTAAATAACCAACATAATTCGGATGATCCGGAGGAAATGATGACAATCCAAGTAGGGTAGAGGCTACTGGGATATTGGCTTTTTCTGAAAGCTCAAGGACTTTCTTTTCTGCACCTGAAATTAATACACCGTGTCCTGAGAGGATGTATGGCTTTTTAGCACTATTTATAATTTTTGCAGCATCCAGTATGTCCTGGTCATTTATTACAGGGTATGGATGATAACTTCTGATTTTTTCACAAGGAATATATTCAAAATCCAATTCGCCAAATTGTGCATTTTTTGTAATGTCCAGTAATACAGGCCCGGGACGCCCAGTCCTGGCAATATAAAAAGCACGTGCAATTGCTGCAGGAATCTCTTCTGGTTTTGTTATTTGAAAATTCCACTTGGTGACTGGCATAGATATTCCTAACACATCTGACTCCTGAAATGCATCTGAGCCTAATAAGTGTGCCGGAACCTGTCCGGTTATGCAAACAATAGGAGTTGAATCAATTTGTGCGTCGGCAATTCCAGTTATCAGGTTTGTTGCACCTGGTCCACTTGTAGCAAAGCATACGCCAACTTGTCCAGTAACTCGAGCATAACCCTGAGCTGCATGTGCAGCTCCTTGTTCATGCCTGACCAAAAGATGGTTTAATTTATCTTTGTAGCCATATAATGCATCATAAATTGGCATAATTGCACCGCCGGGATAACCAAAAATCGTGCTTACTCCCTCTTCGAGTAAGGAAAGAATTACAGCTTCTGAGCCTGTTATTCTCATTTTCTTTTTAGCAATTCCGGCCGATGATTTTTTTAACGTTTCCATCTGTCCCATAATATGTAATTTTAGGTGGTAACACAACCTGTTGAGGCTGTAGATACGGTGTCAATAAACTTTTTTAATATTCCAGTGGAAGCCTTGTAAGCGGGCTTCTTCCATTTACTTTTTCTTAACTTTATTTCTTCCTCAGAAAGGGATACATCCAAACGGTTATTAATGGCATCGATTGTGATGATATCGCCATCTTTTAATAATCCGATCATTCCACCCTCAGAGGCTTCAGGTGTGATATGGCCAACCACAAAACCGTGAGATCCGCCAGAAAACCTTCCGTCAGTAATTAATGCGACATCTTTTCCAAGCCCTGCACCCATAACAGCACCTGTAGGTTTCAGCATTTCTGGCATCCCGGGAGCGCCTTTTGGCCCTGAATATCGGATAACAATTACATCACCTTTTTTAACCGATGTGCCAATTCCTTTAACAGCCTCAAATTCATCTTCAAAAACAATAGCTGGACCTTTAAAAACTTCTCCTTCTTTTCCAGTTATTTTTGCAACAGCTCCTTCCTCTGCCAAATTACCATAGAGAATTTGAATATGACCAACTGGTTTAATCGGATCGCTAAAAGGTCGGATGATTTTTTGCCCTTTTTTAAGATCCTCAATAACCTCAAGATTTTCGCCCAGTGTTTTACCGGTAACTGTCATGCAATTACCGTCGAAGTATCCTTCTTTAAGTAACATTTTCATAACTCCTGGAACTCCGCCTATATGATGTAGATCTTCAATCAGATATTCTCCACTTGGCTTCAAGTCCGCAATAAATGGAGTTTTATCACTTATTCGCTGAAAATCATCTATACTAAGCTCTATTTCAACTGATTTTGCCATAGCCAACAAATGCAAAACAGCATTAGTAGAACCACCTAATGCCATTATCAAAGAAATGGCATTTTCAAATGAGGCCTTGGTCATAATGTCTCTTGGCTTCAGATCAATTTCCAATAGGTGCTTAATTGCTTTGCCAATGTCAAAACACTCATGCCCTTTTTCATCACTGATGGCAGGATTGGAGGAAGAATAGGGGAGGCTCATTCCCAGGCATTCTATTGCCGCAGCCATGGTATTTGCTGTATACATGCCCCCACAAGCGCCAGCTCCGGGGATTGAATTTTTAATTATACCCTTGTAATCTTCATCGCTTATTTTTCCGGCAAGTTTTTCTCCATAGGCTTCAAAGGCAGAAACAATATTTAAATCTTTTCCTTTCCATGAACCTTTTTTTACTGTTCCGCCATATACCAATATCCCCGGCCTGTTTAATCGACCCATTGCAATCATAGCACCTGGCATATTTTTATCACAACCAACAACAGAAACGACTGCATCATAAAACTGAGCACTGACAACCGTTTCAATCGAATCCGCAATAAGCTCTCTTGAGGGCAGGGAATATTTCATTCCCTCGGTTCCGTTGGTAATCCCGTCACTCACACCAATAGTATGAAAGATTAGTCCCATTAGCCCATTTTGATCTACACCCTTTTTGATTTGGTCAGCCAGACCGTTTAAGTGCATATTACATGGATTCCCCTGGTATCCGGTGCTAACTATTCCAACCTGTGCTTTTTTCATATCGGCATCCTTCATGCCAATAGCATAAAGCATTGCCTGGGCTGCAGGAAGGCTTTCGTCCTGGGTGATTTTACTGCTAAATTTGTTTATATTTTTTCCCATATTGATTAAAAAAAAACCTTTCTGTTTTGGAGAAAGGTTTTAGTGTTTTATGTCTATAGCATACCTTTCTCTTCATGCACCGTTAATGAGGACCACGACAGAAAGGACTAGAACTACTATAGATGACAATACTTTCATTTAAATTATATCTATTTCTTAAAATTTTCTTCTGTTTATTTACGAGGAAACAAAAGTCGAGGATTATATTTTAATTTCAAAGAATTGAGCTTAAATATTTTCGTCAAAAATCATGAATTTCCCATTATTTAATATTAATGGTAATTCAAGTTGATTTATTTCCAATTCAAAAGGAATCTTCAAAAGGGATTTTACTTTTTGTAAGGTCTGTAAAATATTATTTTTCCCTTCTTTAAATCACTCAATCTAAATTCACTGATACCAACCTTTTTTCCACTAAAGCTGGTGTTTTGATGCGCAATTTTAAAATGACTCTTATCCAATACCTCATAAACAATTGCGGTATGGTGAGGCATGGACTCTGTATAAATCCCGTCATCTTTTGTGTATTCTATTTTTACATTTTCCAACTGGATAATATCACCCTCGAAAATTTCTTCTTGCTTTGGATTAATTACTTTACCAAAAACATAAATGTTTTTTTGATTGCTTCGATCCAGGTATGCCCCTGCATAATCGAGCGCAGCAGCGGCGAGATCCCAGCATTCTCCACGGTCGACTTTTTTACCAATGACCGTATCAATGTATTTTACTACCTTCTTGTTTAAGGGCGGGGTGTCACTTTTTCCTAAAACCAGTATTACCAGGATAAATAAGTACTTCATTCTTTTCGCTTAATTTTGAAGGCTAATGAATTGATAAATTTTTAAAACGCTAAATTTAAAGAATGGTTTAGATTTCATATATTTATAAGTTATTGAATACATTATTAACCACCATATTCCATGCCTGGTAGCAAACTTGTTTTCCCTGTATTTGTCGCGTTACTTATTTTCCTCACCTTGATTAGTATTACGAAAAATGAAATTGTAGCAGGGGGTGAAATAGAACAGATGGATGGTGTTAGTGTTGTTGCTCCGTCAAAAGAATATACTGAAAACCCATTCTCATCACTTAAACAAATCAATGCAAATTGGATTGCCATTATGCCTTATGCTTTTTGCAGCCAGGAAACGCCTCAAATTAACTATGACGATGAACGACAATGGTGGGGAGAAAAAAGTCCTGGAATTATAAAATCAATCGAATCAGCTAAACAGCAAAAGTTAAAGATTATGATGAAACCCCATGTATGGATTAAAGGTCAAGGTTGGACTGGGGAATTCAGATTAAATTCTGAAGAGGATTGGCAAACATGGGAAAGGAGTTATGAAACGTATATTTTGCATTTCGCACAAATTGCTGATTCCCTGGAAGTAGAGGCATTTTGTGTAGGTCTGGAATTCAACAATGCAGTAAAAGAACGACCTGAATTTTGGCCTGAATTAATCATGAAAGTAAGAACTGTTTACAAGGGGAAAATTACGTATGCTGCTAACTGGGACAATTATAAGCAGGTTCATTTTTGGGATCAGGTCGATTTTATTGGAATAAATGCATATTTTCCATTGTCTGAAGACGAAACACCGTCTGTCAATGTTTTGAAATCATCTTGGATTAAAGAAAAACGATCGCTGTATAATCTTTGCAAAAAGTATCAAAAACCTTTGGTCTTTACCGAGTATGGATACCGAAGCATTAATAAAGCTGCAGGGAATCAGTGGGAACTGGACCAATATGGAACTAAAAGTGAGGCAAATTTTCAAGCTCAGGAAAATGCGTATACGGCATTGTTCGAAACATTTTGGAATGAATCCTGGTTTCAGGGTGGTTTTTTGTGGAAATGGTATCCTGAACAGCAACATGATTTTGATTATATCAATTCAGATTATACACCTCAGCATAAACCAGTTGAAAAAATTATTTCAGCCTGGTATCATAATGATTTAAGTAAAGCGCCCTAGCTTAATTTAAAGGTCACTTTGGTTTTAGATAATTGTGTTATTAAAACAAATAATACAAATTTGGTTCTCTACAACATTTTTTATCACTTTTAAGTGTCAATTCATAATATCCTTTTAAATATAGATTCTATATTTGCTTCCATTGTATGATTAAGCTATAATTTTTTTTTAATGACAAAAGTTGGACTGCTTACCAGGTTTTTGATATGGCGGAGAAATCATATTAGTGATTCTAAGTTTGTGATGCTTCTCAGCATCATAATTGGGATTGGTTCAGGAATCGGAGCAGTAATCATCAAACGATCCGTAAAATATATTGAATTGATGCTTACAAGGGGTTTTTCTGACGAAATTCATAATTACTCTTATTTTATTTATCCTGGTATCGGCTTACTAATTGTGGTTGTTTTTATAAAATTTATATTAAGAAAACCCGTAGGTCATGGAGTTCCAAACGTATTATATGCTATTTCCCGAGATAGTAGTTTGATGAAACCTTATCAAATGTTTGCATCAGTGATCACAAGTTCATTAACAGTGGGTTTTGGAGGATCAGTTGGATTGGAGGGGCCGACTGTGTCTACAGGAGCAGCCATTGGATCAAATATTGGGCGTGTACTTAAACTGGATTATAGGAGAATAACCTTGTTATTAGCATGTGGGAGTGCAGGAGCGATGTCTGCAATTTTCAAATCACCCATAGCTGCGATAATCTTTGCTATAGAGGTGCTAATGCTTGATCTGACGACTGCAGCTTTGGTACCACTGCTTATTTCTTCTATCACTGCGGCCCTTGTCTCATACGTGTTTATGGGTCAGTTTTCTGTTTATACATTTGAAGTAGCGGAAAAATTCAATTTAGCAAATATCCCCTTTTATATTCTGTTAGGAATTATAGCAGGATTGGTTTCGCTAAGTTTCACTAGGATTTACAATTTTGTTGAGGATACATTTGATAAAATTCCGGCCTGGTATACAAAATTGATTGCGGGTGTAGTCATACTTGGTGTATTATTATTCTTTTTGCCATCATTATATGGTGAAGGATACGATGTGGTTAGTTCCAGTTTGAAAGGTGATTACACCCAACTTTTTAAAAACAGCATGTTCTATTCTTACAGGGAGAACACATTTGCCATACTAATAATGTTTATGGCAGTGATTTTTTTCAAAAGTTTTGCAACTTCAGTTACTTTCGGAGCAGGGGGAATTGGTGGTATATTTGCACCTACCCTTTTTCTGGGAGCCAATACCGGACTTTTTTTAGCCGAAGTTTTAAAATTCTCAGGCTATGAATCTGTCGTTTCAAGCAATTTCGCACTCATTGGAATGTGTGGATTACTGGCGGGAGTATTGCACGCGCCTCTTACTGCAATTTTCTTGATTGCAGAGCTTACAGGTGGATATAATTTATTTATTCCTTTGATGATCGTTTCCACGATATCCTATACAACGATCACATATTTTGTTAAAACCTCAGTATATACCAGGCAGTTGGCCAGGCGTGGTCACCTTTTTACACATGATAAAGACAAAATGGTCATCTCATTGATGAATGTTAATGATATGCTTGAGACAAAATTTAGTACCATACACAAAGATGCCAACCTTGGGGAATTAGTAAAAGTGATAACAACATCCAAAAGAAATGTTTTTCCAGTAGTTGACGATGAAGGAGTTTTTTATGGTGTTGTGCATCTCAATGATATTCGGGATGTGATCTTTAAACCTGAATTATATAATAAAGTGATGGTTTCCAGTCTTATGAATGCTCCAATGACCTCGGCAAAGAAAGACGATTCAATGGAAGATATAGTTGAAAAATTCCAGAAAACGGCACAATTCAACATTGTTGTCTTAGAAGATGGAAAATATATTGGATTTGTTTCACGGGCCAATGTATTTTCAAAATATCGTAAAATGCTAAAGGAGTTTTCTGAGGATTAATTTGTAGCAATTAGTTTTTCGATATCTATTTCCAATTCCCCTCTTTTCAATTTTTCAGGTGTGCCGACATCAAGCCAGTACGATTGGTCATCTACGTAGCCATAAATATCATGGTTTTTTGCCAATCTCAAATATACATCAATGATGGAAAAACAGCCATTTTCGTGAATTAGTGAAAAAATGGAAGGGTCAATAAAATGGAGACAAGAAAATGCAATTTGCTCCAATGCTGAATTTGAAAAAACTGAAATGATTTTCTGCTTTGTTACCGTGTTTTCCCAACCACAGAGTTTTTTATTTTCATTAAAAAGAAAAAACCTGCTTCCGGGTCGATGACGCACGAGCAGGGTTGCAAGTGCTTTGTTTTTTATATGAAAGCTATAATAATCTGCCAGGTTCACATTCGTTAGTGTATCCACGTTATGCACAAGAAAAGGGGTGTTATCATCAAAAAACCACGAAGCTTTCTTTAATCCTCCACCCGTATCCAATAGTTGCATACGCTCATCGGATATCTGAATATTAACGTCGAAATTCTTTTTTGAATCTAAAAACTCCAATATCAGATCTGCAAAATGATGCACATTGATAATAATGTCCTTAAATCCATGATTAATTAACCTTCTGATGGTAATCTCTAGCAATGTTGTACCATTTATTTCCGCCATCGCTTTAGGGCGGTCATTGGTTATTGGTTTGAGCCTTGTGCCAAGTCCGGCAGCAAATATCATTGCTTTCATGATGGTATTTCTTCGAGTTCCCGGTGGATTAAATTGATTTGCACTCTATCTTCATATTTTTCTAAAAGAATATCTGCCATCTGTTCCGCACAATAGACAGACCTGTGTTGACCACCTGTGCATCCAAAAGCTATTTGAAGATGTTTAAATTCCCGATTTAAATATTTATCAATGGTTTGTTCTACCAGCTGAATGGAATTGTTAAGAAATTCATCTGCCTCTCCGCCAGTTTTCAGGAACTCATGTACTTCTTTGTCTTTACCGTTTTTATTTGCAAACCGCTCATATCTTCCAGGGTTATGGATGCCTCTGCAATCAAAAATAAAGCCACCACCATGGCCATGATTTTCTACTGGTAAACCCTTGTGGTATGAAAAACTTAACAAATCGATTTGTAAGGGAACAAGCGTATTAAACTCCTGTCGATATTTGAGTAATTGTTTGGAAGATGTAAGACTCCTCAAAACACTTTCCATGTATGGAAATCCTGGCGGAAAAAGATCCGAATTTATAATGTTATCTAGTTGTTTGAGCGCGTAAGGGATACTTTTTAGAAATTGTGTTTTTCGCTCATAAAATCCTCTGAAACCATAAGCACCCATAGCTTGCATCAGACGAATCAAAACAAAAGCCCTATAGAATTCCAACCATTTATTTTTGTCGAAGGCAATATAATTTCCCAATACTGCCAGGTAGTGATCCAGTAAAATATCTTTGATATCAGCAGGGATATTTGCTTTGGAATCGTATAGGAGGGATGCAACATCGTATTGCAATGCCCCTTTTCTTCCGCCCTGATAATCGATGAAATGTGGTTTGCCATCCAACATCATGATATTTTTAGATTGAAAATCACGATATAGAAAATAGTTGGAATCGGCTTCAAGAAGAAATGATATAAATCGTGCAAAGTCATCTTCCAATAATTGTTCATCGAATGGAATTTTTGCTAATTTGAGAAAATAGTATTTAAAATAGCTCAAATCCCATATCATGGATTGTTTGTCAAATGCAGACCTTGGATAACAAACCGAATAATCAAGTTTTTGTGAAGCAAGAATCTGAAATTTAGGCAATTCAATAAGTGCATCCTTATAAGCTTTAATAGCTGATCCCGGGAATACTCCTACCTGACTTCGTTTTTTGTGTAAGAAATCAAATAATGCTTCATCTCCCAAATCAGATAAAAGATAGGTTTTCCCATCGGCATGTTCTGAAAGTACTTCTGGTACAGGTAATCCCAAAGAATAGAAATGCTTGGTGAAACTAAGGAAAGCTTTATTTTCTTTTATGTCTTCATTATAAACGCCTATCGCTTTTTTTTGATCTCCTATTATTCGGTAATATTCACGATATGATCCAGACTGAGGGATGATGATTAGTTGTGTAGTTTTTTCACCTGACCAATTTTCGAATACAGAATGTAGATTTTGCTTATTTTTCAATTTCTATTAATTATTGTGAAGAAGGTGCAAATTAATAAAAATTAGGAGTTTGTTTATTAAGGGTAAATCCGCGATTTGTGATCAATATATAAATGAATATATTTCCCTTATTAAATAATTGAAAAGTATTTGATCTAGGATTTAAAATTGCAATATGTAAATAATGAACTTGAAATAAATTTTTCATTTATTAACTTAATCAAATCAGCCTTCTGGTTTTCGAAATCATGAAATTGAGGATTATATTGGGAAGAAAAGAAAAATAAGATTTAGGTCTTTGTCATTGAATGATTTACATTTTTGTTTTTCAGCATCGAATGATTTTAATTTGGGCAGGTATTGATTTTTTAAAGAATGAAAGGAATTTACGGTTTAATTTTTGTGTTTGTTTTTATTATTAGTTCATGTTCGGAATCCAAAAAAGAGTCAACGAAAAAACCTCCAGAGCAGGTAAAAAAGACTGAGCCGATGCAGAAGACTCATCCTGGAAAAATGATTTACATGCAATTTTGTTTAGCATGTCATATGGAAAATGGTCAAGGAGTTCCGGGATTATATCCAACATTGGTAAAAACTGAATGGATAGGAGATAAGACAAAAATGATTGAGAATGTATTAAAAGGATTGGAAGGACCAATAATAGTAAATGGAGAGCCATTTAATAATGTGATGGCAAAATTAGATTATCTTGGAGATAAAGAGATTGCTGATGTTCTTACTTACATTAGATCAAATTTTGGGAATAATGAAGATGCAGTTACTATCAGTGAGGTCAGTGCCGTTAGAGCTTCTTTAACCAAATAAAAATTTTGGCTTATTAATTGATATTAAATTATAAACAAATAAAAAATGAATAAGTATAGAGTATTTTTTTTATCCACATTATTTGTGACCTTCTATGTTTTAGGTGTAGCACAAACCGTCAAATACAATGTAGGTGACTCTACTAAAATGACTGTTACAGGAACATCAACGCTGCATGATTGGACAAGTGAAGTAAAAACGGTAAACGGTTTTGTAGAGGTTGGTAATAATATGATTAATAAAGGTAAAGTTAAGAAGGGCGAAATTATTAAAACGGTACATGTCGTTGTTCCAGTAAAAAGTATTATCAGCCCTAGAGGGGCAACAATGGACAAGAAGACATACGATGCACTTAAATCTGAAGAATTCCCGGAAATCATTTTTGATTTAAACAATAATGAAGTTAGTGAGTCTACAGGGGAAGCTTTTACTGTTCAAAGTAAAGGTACATTAACCATTGCAGGTAAATCTAAAGAGGTTACATTCCCTGTCAATGGACTGGTTCTTTCTGAAGAAATGTTGAGCTTTTCCGGTGCATATAAATTGAATATGAAAGATTATGATATGGAACCACCTTCAGCAATGTTTGGTCAAATTGTTACCGGCGAAGAAGTAGAAATTAAATTTGAATTAATTGTATCAAAATGAATTATATAATAATGAAGCAACAGAAATCACTTTTTTATATAACCTTGCTTACAGTAGCAATTATATCTCTTTCCTTTAATAATGTAGATAAAATTGCATCAGAAAATTCTGATGCAGAAATCTCTGAAGACCAAGCGTTTTCCAAATACGCAGAATCGATAGAAGCCACAGATGTTGCTTTTAATATGCTACCTATTCAAGCAGGGGAATTTATGATCGGTAGTCCTGAAACTGAAGCAAATAGAGATTCAGATGAAGGGGCACAGAAGAAAATCAAATTGGATGCTTTTTGGATGATGGAGACTGAAGCAACCTGGGATCTCTTCGAATTATTTATAGATACCGAAAAAAGTGCGTTGGTTGGATATCGATCAGAAAATAGTAAAGAACATGCAGATGCGGTAACCAGGCCTAGTACACCATATTTGGATCCTAGTTTTGGTATGGGGAAAATTAATTATCCAGCGATTTCCATGACGCAGTTTGCAGCATTAAATTTTTGTAAATGGCTTTCTGAAGTTACAGGGAAATTTTATAGACTTCCTACAGAAGCAGAATGGGAATATGCCTGTAAAGCCGGAACACAAACTGCTTATTCCTTTGGCGATGATGTAAAAGAATTAACTGATTATGCTTGGTACTGGGATAATAGTGAAGATAAGTATCATGAGGTTGCCCAGAAAAAACCTAATCCCTGGGGTTTGTATGATATGCATGGAAATGTTGCTGAATGGACATTAGATCAATATCAGGAAGATTTTTACACGACCATTAAAGATGGTGCAATAAACCCGTGGAGGATACCAGATAACCTTCATCCACGAACAGTAAAAGGTGGATCCTGGAATGATGATCCGGAAGCATTGAGATCATCAGATAGATTGATGTCAAAAAAGGAATGGCAAAAACGCGATCCCCAAATCCCAAAAAGCTTTTGGTGGAACACCGATGCGCCGTTTCTTGGGCTAAGAGTTGTCCGTCCAGCAAAAGAAATGTCGCAAGAAGAAATCAAAGAATTTTTTTCAATGGTTTTGGATGAGTAAATTGAGTCGGAATTAAAATAATTTTTTAACATAAATATGAACCTGAAATGAAAAACAAACAAATTGACAGAAGAAATTTTATGAAGGGAACTGCCATGGTTACAGGAGGTGTGATGATGGCCGGTTTACCAATTGGGGCAAGTGCCTATGTAAATCCACAAGCTAAAAAACTTAAACTGGCTCTTGTCGGTTGCGGAGGAAGAGGTACTGGAGCTGCTGTGCAAGCCCTTACCGCTGATGCAGATGTTCAACTTGTCGCTATGGCGGATGCCTTTAAGGATAATATTGATAGCAGCTTAAATAGCATAATGAATTCTGAACTTTCTGAAGACAGAAAGAAAAACATCAAGATTGCAGAGGAAAACAAATATGTTGGATTTGATGCATATAAGGATGCAATTAAAGATGCTGATGTAGTGATTTTGGCAACACCTCCTGGTTTTAGACCATATCACCTCGAAGAATGTATCAATCAAAATAAGCATGTATTTTGTGAAAAACCATTAGGTACTGATGCAGCGGGTATTCGAAAAGTTCTCGATTTGATCAAGGTTTCTGAAACCAAAAAACTCAATATTGTTGTAGGCTTGCAAAGACATTACCAAACAAGCTATCGTGAAATTTTAAAACGAATTAATGACGGAGCTATAGGTGATGTGATTTCTGGCCAAGTATATTGGAATGGAGGCGGAGTATGGGTTAGAGAAAGAAAACCAGAATATAGTGAGATGGAATATCAAATGCGAAACTGGTATTATTTTAACTGGTTATGTGGAGATCATATCGTTGAGCAGCATATTCATAATATTGATGTGTTTAACTGGGTTAAAGGTGCTTTTCCTGTCTCAGCTCAGGGTATGGGAGGCCGCCAGGTAAGAACAGGTAAAGAATATGGTGAAATATTTGATCATCACTATGTAGAATTTAAATATGCAGATGGAACTATTTTAAATAGTCAATGTCGACATATTAAAGGTTGTATGAGCAAAGTGTCTGAGACCATAGTTGGAACGAAAGGTTTAGCAGACTTTGATTCTGGTGGAGCAATAAATGACCACAAAGGAAACAGTATTTACAAACATCGTGATAAGGATGATCCAAATCCTTACCAGGTAGAGCATGATGAATTATTTGCTTCTATTCGTAATGGTGGTGTAATTAATGATTTACATTATGGAGCAATGTCAACTATGTCCTCTATTCTAGGTCGATATGCAACATATTCAGGTCTTGAAGTGAAAATGGATGACGCTCTTGCTTCAAATATTCAACTGATGCCTGCAGTTAATTCATGGAGTGATAATCCTCCAGTGATGCCAGATAGTGATGGATTTTATCCAATTGCTGTTCCTGGTAAATCATTGGTGTTTTAATAATTAAACATCGAGCAATATCCCGAAGCCAAATTTCAACAAGAAAAAGCTTCGGGATTTTTGTTTATGCTTAACTTAAAATTGAATTTTTTGATAAATAGAACAAAAAATGAAAAGAAGAAATTTTCTTAAAAATAGTGTTTTGACCGCTGGAGCTACAACTTTAAGTGTTGGCTCAGGTATGGCTATGAATACAATAAATAAAGCTGGAAAAGCAGAAGCTGGATTTCAACTAAAATATGCACCACATTTTGGCATGTTTAAAAACTCAGCTGGGAATGATCTTATTGATCAACTTCATTTTATGGCAGATCAGGGTTTTACAGCCTTTGAAGATAACGGTATGATGGGAAGGAATGAATCGTTACAAACAAAAATAGGAGAGGCCCTAGCTCAACTCAATATGACTATGGGTGTATTTGTAGTCGATAAAGGTGGCAATATGGAAAATACACTGGCCGCCGGAAAGAAAGAATACATTGATATATTCTTAGATGGCTGCAGAAGGGCCGTAGAAGTAGCAAAGCGTGTAAATGCCAAATGGATGACTGTCGTACCAGGTGGATATGAAAGAAACCTGCCAATAGGAATACAGGATGCTAATGTAATTGAAGCATTGCGCAGAGGAGCAGAGATACTGGAGCCGCATGGTTTGGTTATGGTATTGGAACCATTATCGGATTCGCCAGACTTATATTTGCGTACTTCCGAACAAACCTTTATGATTTGTAAGGCTGTAAATAGTCCCTCTTGCAAAATTTTATATGATATCTATCATATGCAAAAAAATGAAGGTAATCTGATCCATAATATAGAACTAACATGGGATGAAATCGGTTATTTCCAGATTGGTGACAACCCCGGAAGAAAAGAACCGACAACAGGGGAAATAAACTTTAAAAATGTATTCAAATTCATTCATGGAAGAAGCACAGATTTCGTCCTAGGAATGGAACACGGAATTTTATTAGACGGCCTAGAAGGTGAGAAACGACTTATCGCAGCGTATAAAGAAAGTGATAGTTTTTAATTCAATTAATAATACTATGATGGCACCTCTAAATGAGGTGCCATTTTTGTTTGCTTTTTAAAGCACAATCAATATCCTTGAAATCTAAAATCCCTTCTTTCTTTTTTTTCCTGATAAAATTGAGTTATCACCATTTCTAAATATTTTCTTATACTGTTTTTTTATACCCATTATTCCCTTAATATTTTATAATTCTTGTTCATATCAGATATCCATCATTGGCTTGTCTAAAAAAGTATATTTCATGTAAGGAAAAAAATAAAATGCGGTCATTACGGATCAAAATTTGAGATGCGTGGCGTTATTTTACCAATTTAATAGTCCCATTTTTAAAGTTTACAGGAACTATAAGAGGATCAAAGTCATAGATTTCTAAAAGCTTATAAAGCTAATGAAGTAAGAAATTTAGGAGCTTTGACGCTGGTATTATCATTAAATTCCTGAATTTTAAAAATTCATTTTAAAAACTTTATATAAGTTTTAATTCAATTTGTTGCTATGTCGTCCCTGAATCCAATTGCATTAACGTCTCCTTTAGGAAGAAAAAACGCTGCTCATTTGCTAAGAAGAACTACATTTGGTCCTTCCAGATCAGATATAGATACATTTTCAAACTATAATATTAATCAAGCCCTAGCTCTGTTATTGGAAGAAAAATTGCCAGCTTCGCCACCTTTGGATGTAGCGACAGGAGAAGCATGGGTAAATCCAAAACCAACTGGTGCAAATAGTGATGAATCGGATTTGATGAAAATGACATTTGCGTGGTGGGCTGATTTGATGAAAACATCTGAAAATTCCATTATTGATCGGATGGCTTGGTTTTATCATACACATTTTACTACAATTTCCTCCAGAATTAATAGTGGCACAGCCATTTACTATCAACTTAAACTTTTTAGATATTATGCACTGGGTAACTTTAAAGAACTCAGTAAAAAAATCTGCTATGACAACGCCATGTTGGTGCATTTGGATGGCAGATTGAATGATGTCGGCAGACCAAATGAAAATTTTGCTAGAGAGTTTTTTGAACTTTTTACGATAGGCAAAGGAGATCAGGTTGGACCAGATGATTATACAAACTATACAGAAAGCGATGTGATAGCGTCTTCAAAAGTGCTCTCTGGATATAATGTGGATTTGGATTATAGTAATATAGATCCTGATACAGAAGTAGCAATGGGGATTGTGCGCGGTAGCGGAAATATTGCATCAAACCATGATGCCTCAGTTAAAACATTTAGTGGACGATTTCAGAATACCGTTATTCAGCCCAATGAATTAATTGGCGATAAAGCGTCAAAAGATGCAGCGTTGGATGAGTTGGATCAACTGATTACAATGATTTTCAATCAGGAAGCAACAGCAAGGTATATTTGTAGGAGGTTGTATCGCTTCTTTGTTTATTATGATATCACAGCGGAAATTGAAAATGATATAATAGGTCCACTGGCCCAAACTTTTATTGCAAATGAATTTGAGGTTAAACCTGTTTTGGAACAATTGTTTTCCAGTACTCACTTTTTTGATATTGATAACGGAACGGAAATTGACGATAACAGGGGGGGCATTATAAAATCTCCAATGGAAATTGTACTGGGAACTTTACGCTTTTTTAATATGCAACTTCCTGATCCACAAGTCGATTTAGCTGGATTTTATGCAGCATATAATGATCTGATTTTCAGTAAACTTGCCAATCAGGGCTTGGATTTTTATGAACCTTTTGACGTTGCTGGATATGAAGCGTACTATCAGGAACCAGCATTTAATCGTAATTGGATAACAGTTAATAATCTTGCTCGAAGATATCAGATATCAACTGATTTGCTTTTGGGAGCCAAAGATGAAAATGATTCAATACTTTATAAATTAAATATATTACCATATTGCGAGGCTGAAGGCATTGATTTGAACTCTCCTCAAGCCATAGTCACTTTTTTTGTAGATTATTTATTGCCTGAGGCCATCACTGCAGAACGTTTCGATTACTTTAAATCTACACTATTAATCGATGTTGACGAAGTAGATTGGGTAGCCACGATAATTGATGGCGAAGATTTTCAGGTGATTTTTCACCTGGAAAATCTGATCAACACGTTAATCCAATCACCAGAATACCAATTATTTTAACCACCATTTGAGATGAGAAGAAGAGGTTTTTTAAGAAAATTACCATTAGTTGCAGGATCACCATTTTTGTTGAATAGTTTGCCTTTAAGTGCTTTGGCAAAATCTGCACCTTTATATCGACTTGCCGCATCCAGCAATAATGACAAAGTACTGATTCTCATTCAGCTTCATGGAGGGAATGATGGCTTAAATACGGTAATTCCCATCGAACAATATGCAGAGTATTATAACCTGAGGCCAAATCTTGCTATTCCTGATAATGGAAAAAGGAAATTTATTGATTTGGATTCTTCGCTTAGTGCTGCAGATCAGGTTGGTTTGCATCCCGATCTTACTCATATGAAGGAATTGTATGATCAGGGTAAAATGAATATTGTACAAAATGTAGCATATGAAAATGTCAATGGCTCGCATTTTAGAAGCCGTGATATTTGGTTTATGGGTGGTGATTACAATGAGTATCTTCCGTCAGGCTGGATGGGTAGATATCTGGATCATGAGTATCCAGGATATCCTGAAAGTTATCCTAACCCGGAAATGCCAGATCCTTTAGCAATTGAAATTGGTAATGGCGTTTCACTAGCTTTTCATCGGAATAATGGGATTCCAACCGCTATTTCTATCCAAAATCCAGAACAATTTTATGATCTGGTCACAAGTGTAGGTGGCCTTCCTCCTGATTCTATTACGAATACACATTATGGTGAGGAGTTAAAATGGATAATGGATATTGAGGAAAAATCCAATCAATATGCTGGAAGGTTAAAAGAAGTATATGAGAAAGGAAGTAATAGCCAAAATGTAACATACCCTGATTTGTACCCTCTAAATGCACCATCAGGACGAATAAAAAACCGCCTGGCGCCTCAAATGAAAATGATTGCTCGATTGTTAAGCGGTGGAGTGAAAACAAAAATATTTTTAGCACGGCTTGGAGGGTTTGATACCCATGCTGAACAGGTAGAGTCGTATGATGCTACCATGGGAACACATGCTGCCTTGCTCTATCATATTTCTTCCGCCATGAAAGCATTTCAAGATGATCTTAAGGAATTGGGACTGGAAGATAAAGTATTGACCATGACGTTTTCTGAATTTGGAAGACGTGCGTATTCCAATGGGAGTTATGGAAGCGACCATGGTACAGCTGCACCAATGTTTGTGTTTGGTAAAATGGTGAAACCAGGTGTTACAGGTACTAATCCAGATCTTAGTAATCTTGATAATGGAAATCTCGTCTATCAACATGATTACAGACAAGTATTTACTGCCGCAGTTGTTGACTGGCTCGAGGCAGATAGCGAAGCTGTTGAGGCAACCCTATTGTCGGATTGGGTCGATTCCCGGCTTCCGATTATTGGAAATGGTATTACTGGGACCAAGGAAGGTTTTTTCTCTGAACGGAATTTTTTGGAAGATTGCTATCCTAATCCTGTAGTGGATAAAACGGTATTTAGTTATCGGATCAATACGGATGGAATGGTTAAACTGGAACTTCTTGATATTCAAGGCAGATTGGTAGGAACAATCTTAAACGAGTATAAAGAAGCTGGATTACATCACGTTACGTATGACTTGAAGTCGTTTAGAAATGGCACATATTTATATCGCTTTGAATCTGGAAATCTTAATCAAACGAAAAAACTGATTAAGCAGTAGTATATTTTCTTGGATGCGAATTACTCAAGGCTTTCTTCCAGTTTTCTAAGTTTGGTATAGTCCTTTTTATCAATTGCTTTTCCAGACTTACTAAAGAAAACCCAAAGTCCTTCAAGTTGATCTTCTTTATAGTTCCCCTGAGATTCTACATTTCCATTGCTATAATAATACTTCCAAAGACCATCTTTTTTGTTGGCCACATAGTTCCCTTCTGCCGCAAACTCACCTTTTTCATTGTACAACTTGGCAGGGCCGTTTTTTGCACCATTTTTATAAGTCAACTCCTCTAATAATGATTGGTCATTGGCATATTTTTTAAGTGTCCCTTCGCCGTTTTTAAGTGTTCCTGATGGTAACGAATCGCCGTATGCGGTAAAGAAAGGACCTGTGCTAAGTAATTTTCCATCCTGCCAGGTTTCTTCCAGCTTCAACATGGAATTTTCATGAAAATTGCCCCATAATCCATCTTCTTTTCCTTCTTTATATGATCCGATGGCCCTAAGAACCCCATTAGGATAATAAAAAAACCATTGACCTTGTTCTTTGTCATTTTCAAAATTTCCTTCAGCCATTAGATTTCCCTTATCGTCAAAATATTTCCAATTACCGTTTCTCAGATCATTTTCATATTCTCCGAATGAAAATATTTTTTCATTTTCATGATAATTGTACCAGGTTCCAATGCGCATTCCATTTTTATATTGCCCACGAACACTTTTTCTATTGTCTTCAAAATTTTCAATATACACTCCTTCAAGCAATCCGTTTTCAAAAGTAATTTCTTTCAGAATGCCAGAGTAGGGATAATAATAAGTCCATTTACCACTTGGAAGGCCATCAATATATTTTTCTTCAGCTTTTACAAAACCATTTTCATAGTATTCCTTCCAATCGCTGATTTCTTTATCATTTTGATAAACTCCAGTACGCTTAAGCTGGCCATTCTCGTAATAGGCTTCATACTTTCCGTACTTTTTACCCATTACATATTCCATCTCCAATTCCTTTGTTCCTATAATCGGAAAATACGTAATAAATTTACCATTGAGGGAATCACTAGTATAAAGTGCTTCACTTTGAAGATGACCTGACTCAAAGTAATATCTCCATTTGCCAACTTTAAGTCCGTTCATATAATTACCAATTAGCTTTATTTTACCATTTTGATAATATTCCTTCCAATCTCCAACCCGTATGTCTGCATTAATTTCACCCTCTTCCTTAATTTTCCTTCCTGGATAATATTTCCGAAGGATTCCATTTGATATATCGTTTTCAAAGTAGGTTTCCATAATAATATTTCCTGATAAATCATACGCAAGCCACATACCTGTCCGCATATTATCGTTAAAACGTCCCATTTGTACCAGATTTCCTGTGTTATTATAATAGGACCAGTTCCCTTGCTTAAGATTGGCTTCATCGATCATTCCTTCAGATCGAATTGTGCTATCAGCATTATATTCTGTAACTAAAGAAGATTGACTGAATCCTTGAATTGAGAATAGGAGAATTATAGAACCGGATAAAAAAACACGTTGTATCATAAAATTTGCAAAAATAGTATCAGATCAGTTAGATCAAAGATAAGAACTTTTTGATTTCATTTTTATTGAAAACCAAAAAGGAAGAGAATTAATATCAAATTGGAAATGTGGCTCTAAAGGTATTCCTTCATAAGGATTTCTTGTACTTTTTTCATACCTACACTCCCAACTTCTTGAATCAAAGTAAGATTGGGTCTCATGGGAATATTGGGCATATTCGGATCGATGATAAATTTGGGGTATGAGGATTTGACATATTCCAGAAGACCCGCAGCAGGATATACCTGTAAAGATGTGCCTATTACAATAAAAATATCTGCAGATAGTGTTTCTTCAATTGCGACATTCATCATAGGTACCAATTCACCAAACCAAACTATATTCGGGCGCAATTGAGACCCTTTTTCACAAGTATCTCCAGACTTCAATTCCCAACCCGTTATGTCATAAATTAGGTTGGGATCTACCGTACTACGAGATTTAAATAGTTCTCCATGAAGATGAATAACTTTGGTCGATCCAGCTTTTTCATGGAGGTTATCTACGTTTTGCGTTACGACGGTCACATTAAAGGATTGTTCCAACTCGGCAATTATTTGATGGCCCTGGTTGGGAATTGCAGAGATGGCAATTTTTCGACGTTCGTTATAAAAATTGAGCACCAATTCTCGGTCTTTTGACCAACCTTCAGGAGATGCAACATCCATCACATCATATCCTTCCCACAATCCTCCAGAATCGCGGAATGTTTTTATTCCGCTTTCTGCACTAACCCCTGCTCCTGAAAGGACAACGATTTTTTTCATGAACTTATTTTTTCTTTCGACCTCCTCGTTTTTTTTCTGGTGCATTTTCCGCAAGTAAAACACAATCAGCATACGAAAGGTCTTCTGGTGTTTTATCTTTTGGTAGTTTGACGTTCTTTTTGCCAGCTTTTAGGTATGGCCCCCATTTTCCTTTTAAGATTTGAAAATCTTCATCCTCATCAAAGCTTTTTATAACGCGACTGGCATCGTCAATTCTTTTTAATTCGATGAGTTCGATAGCCCGTTGTTCAGTAATTGTTAGCGGGTCATCGCCTTCGCTCAAACCATAGAATTTGCTATTATGGCGTACATAAGGCCCAAATCTTCCAACATTTGCGTCTATATTTTTATCTTCAAAAGATCCAACAATACGAGGTAGTTTAAAAAGTTCCAATGCATCATCTAAAGTGATTGTTTCAATTAATTGCCCTTTGCGCAGGCTGGAAAAACGTGGTTTTTCTTCATCTTCTAGTTCGCCCAATTGTACACAAGGTCCAAATCTTGCCAATCTGGCATATATATTTTTTCCTGTTTTTGGGTCAACACCTAGCTCACGTAAGGCACCAATATCTGACTTACTTACGTTTTCTGAGGTCTTTACATCGGAATGAAAACTTCCATAAAATTCTTTAATCATTTTGTCCCATAACAAATTCCCATTTGCGATTTCATCAAGTTCCTTTTCTACATTTGCAGTAAAGGAATAATCAATGATATTGGGGAATTGGCCAATAAGAAAATCGTTAACAATCATTGCCGTATTTGTTGGGAAAAGCTTGTTTTTTTCAGCTCCGGTTATTTCAGTCTTTTTATTTTTTGAAATTTTCCCATTTTCCAATACAAATTCTAGATAAGTTCTTTCTGTGCCTTCTTTTGATTCTTTTAAAACATATTCTCTTTTCTGAACCGTGGTTATCGTGGGGGCATAAGTTGAAGGTCTTCCAATGCCCATCTCTTCAAGTTTTTTTACCAGGCTGGCTTCTGTGTATCTTGGAGCAGATCGAGTAAATCCTTCTTTAGCGAGCATATGGTTAAGATCTAAAATTTGACCAATGGCTAATGGTGGTAGCATACCTTGATCTTCGCCATTTGTATCATCATCGTCTGTAGATTCAATATAAACCTTTAAAAATCCATCAAATTTGATTACTTCTCCTTGAGCAGTGAGATTTTCTTTGGTTGTGGAAATGCTTATTGTGGCTATTGTTCGCTCTATCTGTGCATCAGCCATCTGAGAGGCAACGGTTCGCTTCCAAATCAGATCATATAACCGCTGTTCATTACTATTTGATCCGGCATTTTGATTCATAAAGTTTGTAGGCCTGATCGCTTCGTGAGCTTCCTGTGCAGACTTCGATTTGTTCTTGTACTGGCGCGAATCCACATATTCAGAACCAAATAATTGTACAATGGCAGATTTTGCTCCATCAATTGCTTCCTGAGACAAATTTAAAGAGTCCGTCCTCATATAAGAAATTTTCCCTGACTCATATAGTTTTTGCGCAACAGACATGGTCTGTGATACCGAAAATCCTAATTTCCTGCTAGCTTCCTGTTGTAATGTGGAAGTCGTAAAGGGTGCTGCAGCTGTTTTTTTAGCTGGTTTTTTTTCCAGTTTGCTGATTTTAAACTCAGCTCCTAAACACTTATTTAGAAATTCAAGTGCCTCCGATTCTTTATCTAACTTTTTGCTTAATTCTGCTTTTAACTTTTTGCCTTCTTCTAAATTAAATAATGCAGATATTTTGAAAAATGAATCCACATCAAATTTTTCAATTTCACGCTCACGCTCAACTACTAACCGAACAGCAACTGACTGAACCCTTCCTGCAGACAATCCTCTTTTTATTTTTTTCCATAGAATCGGACTAATCTCGAAACCAACAAGTCGGTCAAGGATTCTTCTGGCTTGCTGTGCATTTACCAAATCCAGGTCCAAACCTCGTGGAGATTTTATAGCATTAAGGATTGCATTTTTGGTAATTTCCCTAAATACTATTCGTCTTGTTTTGGAATCATCCAGTTTCAGGGCTTCTTTAAGATGCCATGAGATCGCTTCTCCTTCACGGTCATCGTCACTCGCCAGATAGATTAATTCAGCTCCTTTGACATCATTTTTAAGATTTTTTATTATATCTTTTTTGTCTTTGGAGATTTCATATGTGGGTTTAAACCCATTTTTAACATCTATTGCCATGTCGCCTTTAGGTAAGTCCCTGACGTGCCCATAGCTCGAGACTACTTTATAATCTTTCCCTAAATATCCCTCTATAGTTTTAGCTTTTGCTGGTGACTCAACGATTACTAGATTCTTCGACATTTACAACCTGTTTTTTTTATAAAGGCCCAAATATCAATAAAAATTTATTAAAATAGCAAATTGATCTATTTTGATGCACATGATTAGTTCATCTAACTTTTAATTAAACCATGGGAAAAACATTATTTGTTGTCCGACATGCAAAGGCCAAACAAACGGAAATAGGGGCGAAGGATATTGATCGGGAACTCCTACCCGAAGGTCTTCAACAAGCATCGCGTCTTGGCGCATACCTTTATAAGAAGAATGGCGATATTGATGCAATAATTTGTAGTAGCGCTTTGAGGGCTGTACAGACCGCAGAACTGATTGCCGATCAGTTGAGTTATGATATTTCAAAAACGGTTATAATATCCGATTTATATGAAGCATCTGTACGAATTATTGAAAATATACTGTTGGATTTGAACAATGAATGGAATAAAGTGGTATTGATAGGACATAATCCAGTACTTACCTATTTTGTTGAGCATCTAACAGGGCATCATTTTGATGGCTTAGAACCCAGTGGCATTGTGAAAATATCAATTGGTGCAAACGAATGGAAATTAGTTTCTAAAGAAAATGCATCATTTGAATATTATACTTCACCTGATGATTTTTCAACCTCCAGTTAAATGACAGCATTAGGAAGACATATCATTGCAGAGTTGTATGGTTGTGATATTGAAAAAATCGATGATGTTTCTTTTGTAGAGAAAAGTATGCTGGAAGCAGCGGAAAAAGCCGGAGCTACTGTAATAAATTCTACTTTTCATCACTTTTCCCCATTGGGGGTTTCAGGTGTTATTGTTATTCAAGAGAGTCATTTTTCCATTCATTGTTGGCCAGAATATAGTTATGCATCTATTGACATCTATACATGTGGCGATACGATTGATCCTTGGATTGCATACGAAAGTTTAAAAGCTGATTTTGAAGCATCACATGGATCTACGATTGAGTTAAATCGTGGTCAGAGCAATTTATTGTTACCAAAAAAAAATGATCGCAAACTCATCAATAAAAAGCAATCCGATTCAATTTTGCAGGAAGCCAAAACCTTCAGAAATATTTGGTTTACAGAACGGAATGAAAATCTTGCGCTATCACTCAGACATAGCGGTGAACGGCTGTATTTTCACAAATCACAGTTTCAGAAAATAGAGATATTTCAAACCGAAGCATTCGGTAAAATCCTTGTTTTGGATGGGAAAATTGTATGTGCTGAAGAAGATGAATACGTATATCACGAAATGATTGCTCATGTCCCTGTTTTTTCACACCCTAATCCCAAAAATATCCTGGTGATTGGTGGTGGTGATGGTGGCACAATCCGTGAACTATTGAAACATGAATGTGTACAAAGCATTGATTTGGTAGAAATTGATGAATTTGTAATAAAAGCGTCAACAGAATATTTACCTAATATTTCAAAATCATTAAATGATAAAAGAGTAAAGATTAAAGTAGAAGATGGAGTTAATTTTGTAAAAAGCTGTAAATCTGAATTATATGATATTGCAATTATAGATTCCGATGATCCGGAGGGTCCTAGTGAGGGATTATTTACAGAGCGTTTTTACAAGGATATTTATAGGATTTTGAAGCCCGAGGGAATCATGATTACACAAAGCGAATCACCCAGGTATAATCAACATATTTTCAAGAGTGTTTTTCAATGTTATAATAAGATTTTTAGACCAGATCACGTGTTTTGCTATTTAATGTATTTACCATCCTTTCCTTCTGGTATGTGGAGTTTTTCATTTTCTTCAAAGGGCGATCTTAATCCGTTTGATTTTTTGAAAGAAGAAAAAATTAGAAATTTTTGTTCAAAAAATAAATTGCTTTATTATAGTTATGATGTCCACAAAGCATCTTTTGTATTACCCAAATTTGTAGCTGATATGATTGGAAATAAGTAAAATTATTTAATTATAAAAACTATAAATCTGATTATCACAGTTGCATAATTATTTTTTGACCAAAATCATCTCTTATATAAATAAAATGAGCATAATATCAATGCAATAATTATTTAATGGAATTGATGTTTTTTGTTTAGGGCTTAATTATTTCACTATTTCTTTTAATTATATGATTATTAGGTAAAAAGTACTGATTAAGTATGAAAAAATGAGATTTTATTGCTGTTCCGGCAAAATTTTGATGATTTGGCGAATTCTATTGACTACCAGATAGTTAAGCTTTTCGATTAATACACACCGTTCAAGTGAATTTTACTAAAAAGTGTATAAAAAACATACATTTAACATTTATGCTATTAATGTGTAACGGTTATATCTAATTAAAAAACTTAAAATTGTACTGTTAAAATAAAAAAATAGTTAAATGCATTTTTGTCGATGAAAACCACAATTTTTAATTTTTTAGTTTTACAAGTAATAGTTTGGGCTATTGTATTTTCAAGCGGTTTTAGTGAAGACGGTACTGAAATCAATTATGCTTTTATTTCTGATACTTGGCAGGTGGCAAATGTGGGTGAGAAATATGAAAAAGATTTAGTGCTGCAATACCCAACCTTCAATAAGCTCACACTTAATATTGACGGGACTTATGTACGTGTAAGGAATGATGATAGTAAAGAGCAAGGAAGTTGGACTATTGATAGATCAAAATCGGTTTTACTTTTATCCAATGAGTCTGAAATTAAAAAATACGAAATAATTCAGCTCCCTGATGCAAATGCTCAATCGTTTATTATAAAGGAAAAGGGTGCGGAAAGGGATGCTAATAATAATTTGGAATATGAATTAACTCGTTTGTAACAAGTTAATTCATATTGATTTTATTTTACTTTCTCATTGCTTTATAGGAGTTAATCAATCCATTTGTTGAAGAATCATGAGAATCAACTAGTTTCTCATTTTGCAGTTCAGGTAAAATTTGATTTGCTAATTGTTTACCTAATTCAACTCCCCACTGATCAAAACTAAAAATATTCCATAAAACTCCTTGTACAAAAATCTTATGTTCGTACATGGCAATTAGACTTCCAAGTGTCTCAGGAGTGAGTAAATCAAATATAATTGAGTTTGTTGGTTTGTTTCCTTCAAATACTTTGAATTCAGCGAGAAAGGCAATTTCGCTATCACTTTTGCCAGCTTTTTTCAATTCCGCAATAACCTCAGCTTTTGTTTTTCCTTTCATTAGCGCCTCTGTTTGTGCGAAAAAATTTGCAAGTAATTTTTGATGGTGGTCGCCAATCGGATTCTGTGAATTTGCCGGAGCTATAAAATCACAAGGGATCATTTTTGTTCCTTGATGAATTAATTGATAAAAAGCATGTTGTCCATTTGTCCCTGGTTCACCCCAAATTATCGGGCCAGTTTGGTATTCTACTTTTTTGCCATTTCGATCTATATATTTTCCATTACTTTCCATATTACCTTGTTGGAAATACGCTGCAAATCGATGGAGATATTGATCGTATGGCAGAATAGCTTCTGTGTCAGCGCCGAAAAAATTATTATACCAAATACCAATAAGCGCCAGTATCACTGGGATATTTTTGTCAAATGGTGTGGCTCTGAAATGCTCGTCCATTCTGTGCGCTCCCAATAATAATTTCTCAAAATTTTCAAATCCAACAGTACAGGCAATAGACAAGCCAATGGCCGACCAAAGAGAATATCTTCCTCCAACCCAATCCCAAAACTCAAACATATTATTTGAATCTATACCAAAAGCTTCGACTGATTTTTTATTTGTCGAAAGTGCTGCAAAATGTTTCTTAATATGTTCCTCATTTTGAGCCGCCTCTAAAAACCATTTTCTTGCAGTAAATGCGTTGGTCATAGTTTCTTGAGTAGTAAAGGTTTTTGAAGCAACAAGAAATAAAGTGGTTTCCTGGTTAAGGTTTTTTAAGGTTTCTGCAATGTGAGTTCCATCTACATTGGAAACAAAGTGCACAGAGATGTTTTCTTTTTTATATGGTCGAAGAGCTTCTGTAACCATAAGTGGGCCGAGATCTGAACCTCCAATACCTATATTCACGATATCAGAAATGGGTTTTCCACTGTAGCCTTTCCAATTTCCAGAAATGATCTGATTTGAAAACGATTTCATTTTGTTTAACACATTCCTGACTTCAGGCATTACATCTTTACCATCGACCAATATTTTTCGATCTGACTGATTGCGCAGTGCAGTATGCAATACAGCTCTACCCTCTGTTTGATTTATTTTGTCGCCATTAAACATATCAGTTATAGCTTGCTCCAACTTAACTTCTTTGGCAAAATCCAGGAGTAACGTCAATGTTTCTTCCGTTATGATATTTTTTGAATAATCAATAAGGAAATCTTCAAACTTTAATGAATAGTTTGCGAAACGGTTTTTATCCTTTTCAAAAAGTTCCTTTAATTGTAGGCCCTTTGCAGTATCAAAATGTTTTTCAAGCTTCTTCCAGGCTTGCGTATGGGTAGGATTTATATTTTTTAACATGACAACTATTTTTTGACGTTCATAATGAATCAGCAAAAATAGTCAAATTGGATAAAGTGAAAATGAATAATCGGAATTAGTTTTTTATATATGATCGATCTGAATTTGAATTAAAATAGCAGTCTTTACTTTGCTTTCAGCACTAAATCCAATGCCATTATTATTCCACGTAATTTCTTTTGAGTCAATTAGTTTACCCATCAACAAAGCATCAAGATTTTCTGATACATCACCTGGAAATTTACTAAGGTTACTAATAAGTTGGCCAAAATCAATAGGCTCCTTGCTATACAGGATGTATAATTTTTCTTCTCCCGGCTCGTCAATTATTTTAATATAATTATCTTCTCCCGGTATTACACTCCTTTCTGTTGGGTATAACAGAGCAGGGCTAAGAGAGTCCAGATTGGGAAAAATTCTAAAGAATATATTCGACGCGTCCATTCCAAATACATAGACAAATGCAGGATCTGTATTTTCAAGATAGAGACGAAAAAAGGTGCCTGTTTTTAATGGAGACAGTGTTTGAAATATTCCATTTTCTTTCTTTTCAATTTTTATTTCATTATCCGTATTTAGCTTTAAGTTTATAAATCCAGAAAACGTATAGTTGTCATTTTGGTCCTTTCTAATATTAAAAACCTCATAAGCGTATTTTGTGAAATACACAAAATCTGTATATCGAATCCAAATGAATCCATCATTACCCCATCTGCTGCCCCAGCTATTTATTAGTTCAAAAGAACCACCAAATTTATTGTCATCATATCCAATAACACATAAAGCATGCCCAGGATAATCAGTGCTAAACATTTCGCCGGGTTGCCAGAAATTTTTTGCATTGAAAAAAGAAGGAGGGCAGTACATGCCTATAACTACTGGATAATTTTCAGAAATTGATTTTTTAACCGCATTTAATTTAAAGTCATCAGGATGGTTTTGATCAAATAATTTGACAAAATCACTTATTTGGCCTTCATTTTTTTTTGGAATTATATCTTCGGGGATTCCCCTAGGACAAAATTCTAAAAAATCTTCATAGGTTCTTGCTTTGCTGTTTTTTAAAAACTGTAAGGCTTCGAATAGATCAGCTCCTGCTTCGCAACTTTCATCTTCTGGCTTTCTTATATGATAATAATTATATGCAGGTGAAAGTGTATTTTGGGTAATCAATTGTGTATTTGTCCATTCATTTTTTTGTGCCATCAGGATGGATGCGGCACTCCAGGTTGTAGCCCAGGAAGGAGAAGTGTTCAACTGAAGTTGATTCCCAGGTCTGGGGCAATACTCTTTTAATGAGTAGGATGATGGTAAATCTTTAAATTCATCACCATAAAGATTTGCTCGAATTGGGGCTTTTTTATAATTACCATCATTAAAAATCAGCCCGGTGCTGTATAGCTGGGCTGAAAGATTATAATTTATAATCAAGAAAAAGGCTATAGGAAGTAGTTTCATTTATTATTTCACAACAAAAATAAAATCGCTACCAGGTTGATCTGTGCCGAATTCACCAAATCTTGGCTCTGGGTCTATTTTTTCAACGAATGATTTTATTTCCGATATGGTCAGTATATTATCAGATCCGCCATATGAACGAATTGCTTCAAGCATTTTTCTGGCAAAAGGTGAATGTTGACCTGGTCTTCCATCTGAGACATATTCTTTACCTCCTGAAGTAAGGAACTTCCTGGTTTTAAGTTTTAACTTTCTGCTTATATATTCATAATTATCCAATTCATCATTTTTTTCTCCATAACCACGATGGGCAGAGGATCGGATAAAAGGATCGAAGGTCCCGCCAAAACAGGCATCCATAGCAAGAAAGATATGCTTGCTAGGAATGTTGTCTATAATACCTCGCAAATTGTTGTGGGGAATATATGATAATCGCTCCTCATCGGTTATTTTAGAATCTGTACAAACAAGGTATCCTTGGTTAAATACCTGGTCATAATACCCGTGACTTGCAAACATAATGAACAATTGATCATTGGGCATATAGCTTTTTTTAGTGTATTCCCTCAGTTTTTGAAGTACTTCCCTTTTTGTAGGATTTTTTACAATTTCAATTTCAAATCCATAAATCGCCTTTAGCTCTGCTGCAATTGTAGTAACATCATTGATGGGATTTTGAAGGTCATCCCAATTTTCGTATTCGTCTGTTGCAAATAACAATGCAAAATCTTTTCGGTTTAGCACACTATCCTGAAGGTCATCCATAAAAACATTAATTGTTCTAAATGAAGTGCTTGTACCGCCTTCTTTATTAGTGGCAGTAACCCGAATGGTATTTTCACCGGGACGCAACAATATTTCAGTATCAACAGTTCGTTCAAAGTCATTCAGCGATTTTACCGAAACAACTTCAAATCCTCTTTGCTTTATCACGGAGTAGTCATTCAGATAAACATTTACATCTTCCAACACCTTACCTGAGCGTACATTTAATTTTAAATTGTACCTTCTTGTGTCTATTGTTGCATTTTTTACCGTGGGATTTTTCCAGATTATTTCAGGAAGAGAAGATATTGTATTGTCCAATGAAGCGGTTGTAAAATCCAAGTAAAACTCTTTTGTCTCTCCTGAAAAATTATTTTTTTGAGCAAATGCACCTGAAAATGCTAAAATCAATATTAATGTTGTAAATGTTTTCATAAGCATGATGTTTTAACCGATGTAATCATTCTAGTTTTTAACAATTCTTCCATGGAAATTATTTGTTAAAAATCCATTCGTAACTTTTATGCTGTATATATAAATTCCCTGGTTAATCATTTTCGTTTGTTCTTCATCCCAGTCCAAACTAAAAAGTCCGGATTCGATGTTTTCTATTTTTCTTTCAAATACTTTTTTACCCATCAGGTTATAAATGCCACATTCTATATTGTATTTGTTCGTAGAAAATGGAAGGTTAATTGGGAAACTGACCAATTGATTAAACGGATTAGGATAGGGCGTAAGAGCCTGAGTTTTAATTTTACTTAATGCATCCTTTATAAAGACTTCGTTGCCATACAGAGCCTTAAATGGCGCCGATTGATTCAGTGTTATCTTGTATTGCGAAGTGGCTTTCATGTCTATGATTTTATCATTGAGCACATCATAAAGAATCAGCATATTTGGTGAATCGAAAAGATCATGAGCGTTCCAACTCAAGGTCACCTTGTTTTCATCATAATTTGTAGCAGCGACAAACTCCCATATGTGATTATCTTGTAAATCAACAACATCTCTGGAAAAAGCTTTGGCAAAATGTTCTGGATGATTAAATGAAATATCCAGGTTTTTTATAAATCGTGGTAAGAGCGGGCGATCGTAATAATCATACGATCCGTCGGCTTGAGTATGCATTCCTAAACCACCGAGTTCATTTCTTGATTTACCATTGTCAATAGCAATACTAACCAGCCACCCTTCTCCTGATTCGGACTTATTTGCAATTCTTCCACCGGATTCACTTAAATTATGTAATGGAATTTTTATACTTTTTGGGTTTTCTACCCAGACTAATGCTCCTTCAAATTCCTTAAGCGTAATCGTTGTTTTATAAGACCCATTATATATATTAAGTTCCATTGGTTCATCGGTGATATTGTTATAGATTATCACATCATCCCAATTAATCTCAAATGGATATGGATTTCCGATCATATTCCAGCCTTGTTTCAATACCATTTGAAATGGATGAGCTTTATTGTATTTAGGATTTGGGGCTTTGTCAAATGAAATGGGTTGGCTTAATTCTTTTGATTTATTAAACCAATATCCTTTTCCCTGAGTCAAAGGCAAATTAGGTGTATTGCCAACTTCATTTGGTTTTCCATTATCATAGTTAAAAAGTCGCCAGGTATCTTTAGTTGAAGATTCATAATCACTAAATATTACTGATATTTTGTTTGGTTCGAGATCAAATGGATTTGCAATAATTTTATAGGATTCTAATGTGCCATTATAGGTTCTTGCTGTTGGTTCAAATAATTTGGATATATAAGTCTTATACAAATAGGAAGTGTCTGAAATGGTTTCATTTTCATATGCATCTATGATTTTAAAGTAATACTCCAGACCCATTTCATCCATTAAATCGGCACTAAGGTTTACTTCTACCTGCATTAGTTTTTGATCAATAGCATCAAGTAGAATTAAGTCTGAACGATCTTCAAACTGATCAGTGGATCTTATTTTCCTACAATAAAAATAAGTTTTATCAAGTTTTTCATTGTCGGATACATTTACGTCTATTTTAAATGAAGATGCATTTTCTGAAAAATGATCAGGTACATTTTCCAAACCATTAATTTCTGGCGGTATTTCATCAATAAATTGCACGACCTCAATTTGAAAGTATTCTTCTTTTATTCCATCACTCAAATCGGTTGAGCGGATTTTTATAGAATAAAAATTATTTTCCGGTATTAATTCATCGTATATCAGTGAACTTGATATTCTTAGTTCTGAGCCAGTAATAAAAAATACTGAACCGCCCTCTATCAGTTGATAAATATGTGTGTCACCTAAATCTTGATCATAAGTAGTAAGATAACCGACTATTGTTCCAGCATCTTGCCCAGTCAAAATTTTTGTTTTGCTAATTTCGATGCTGTCCGGCTTATCATTCTCATCTTTGACTGTTATGGTAAATTGCTTAGAAGTATCATAAATTCCATCAGAAGCCTTTATTCTTACAGAGTAGCTGCTTTTAGCCTCAAAATTGAGTGCTACACGAGGTTTCAATTTATTATTTTCAACTGCAAATAAATTATTATCGTCATCGCCAACACCGGATGTCAATACTGCTGAATAATTTGAATTGAAATCTGGATCGATTACCTCTACTGAAGCCATTGTGAGGAGATCATTTTCAGGAAAAATAGAGGTCGATAACGCCAAATCTTCAGGCTTTTCATTGATATCAATCACCTGTATCATGAAACCTTTTACTTCTGTTGAACCACCATTGTCTGTAGCCATAATTCGTACAAATTGTTTTGGGGTTGCTTCGTAGTTTAGCTCTTTTGTTAGTTTTAAAATATTTGTCCCTGGATTTATAGAAAAATTACTGTTGTGTTCAGCGCTATCGCCAGCTACTAAAGTATATGTATGGGTTTCACCAAAATCTTCGTCCACAACGGAAATAATCGAAGTAAAGGTGCCGACAGGGGCATTTTCCTCTACCGAAAGTGTGCCTGATAAAGACAGATTGGTCGGCTTTTCATTGATGTTGTTAATCGTCAGGACAAAAGGTTTTTCAGTTGTTTTTCCATGGCTGTCCGTAACTTTTACTTTAATTTTTCTTGTGGATGATTCTTCAAAATTAAGGTTCTTAGCCACCTTTAAAGTATTCCCTGAGATGGTGAAATAGCTATTGTCTTCACCGCCAACTCCGCTTCCAAAAGAAAACGTAAGATTTGCATCTTCAGGATCTGGGTCACTGGCTGTGAGTGTTGCAAATGTGGAACCTATAGGTATATTTTCGTTTTGAGCTAGCGTGGAAACAGCAGGATTCCCAGGTAAATTATTATTATATCTCCATATTTGCGATTGTACTATGTTTGTAGTTACAGTATTCCATCCCAGTAAGAATTGATTATTCTTGGTATTGTGAGCAAAGCCCAATCTTCTTAATGTATTGTTATCTACGATAGCCGTACCAATATCCTCGATAACCAAAGTGCTTTGCGTGCCAATTGGCGATAGATCACTCGTGTTCACTCTTTGTAAATAAGTATCATAATAGTTATTGTCGGCATTGATCCATTTATCTCCATAAAAAAAGATCATAAATTCATCACTGAGCGAACTATAAACAACAGACGGAAATTTTGCATCCTCGTTAGGATTTAGTCCCGTGGGAAGATTTGTTACTGAAATATCATTAGGAGAAATGCGAACACCAGTATTGCCGTTAATTTTTTGAGCTCTGATTTTTTCATTCAACGAAGCAGTAGTTATTTGCAAATGTGATTTTTCATACACCACCAATATTTCATTGGAAGTAGTGTTTAGAGTGGGAGATGGGTTGATATATTTTATTTCTCCAGTTGGGCTTGGGCTAATCTGAAAATAACTATTTATTATTTGTCCAGAACTTGGATTAAATAAACCACCCCAGATTTCTGATCCACTTGTTAATTTTAATTCAAAACAAGAAAATAAATTTCCATTTACATTTAATAATTGTGCGTGCTTCACTCCATCATTTTGAGGTGCGAATGCATTTTTATCAATAAGTGAACTGTAAGCTGCTAATGTTTTTGTTGAAGAATTAATATAATTGATTTTTAACTTGGTGTCAGTGGAGCTGATAATTTCATGAAAACCGACTGAATAAATATTAACGTTGGAAGAAAAATGTATAGAATTATTTTCATATGGATCTCCGAGAGATTTACTGGCCAACTCAATGTTTTGTTTTAAAGAATAGTTAGTAGCATCCACGATTTGAAATAATATTTTTGTTCCAGCGCCTTCGGACGATTTATATACTATGGCGTATTCATTTTGTTTGCTGTTGAAAATGACTTGTGGGTCAGACGCTTTTTTATCACATGCAGAAATAGGAAAACCAGGTCCGGTGGCTAATCCAGTAATAGCATTGACGATGACGCCGTAAAGTTTTTGTTTACTTGAGCAGCTCGGATCAAAATCACTGTAAACGGCGAAATATTCATTCTTTAAAGAATTATATACGATTGAAGTTGAAGCATCACCAGCACCTGATTTTATAGATTGTAATGTTAGGCTGGTAAGCGTTTGGGTGTTATCAGCTTTTAAAAAATTAAATGCAAACACAAAAGCCATTAATAAAAATGGTTTTAGGATCTTGCTATATGTATATAGTTTGTTTCGCATTTATTTATCAATAGGGTGGTGCTGGTGGATCTGGTATACCTGTTTTTTCTTCAGTTGATAATAGAATTGCTGCTGTTCCAGCCAGTACTGCCATTGGAATAATTTTATAGGCTAATGGAACCTTTCTTCTGAGGATAAATTCTTCACTTGTTTCTTCGCGAAGTGAATTTTCTTTATCCATAATTTGTACAGTATATCCTTTTCCAGGTTTAACTTTAGCAGGGATCTCCCAAGAGAAAAGGCCATTATTATTAACAACTTGAGCATCCAATATTGGAACGCCATATCGTTGAATCTTAAATAATACTGTACTCGTTTTTTCAGATGTCTCCCATCGGATATCAAAAGTATTACCTCGTTTAATTGACAGATCCTTATTTATATTTTTAAAGGTCACAAATGGTATATAATTTGACCCTTTTATTTTAAGGGTAAAATCACCTTTAAAATTTCCCAGTTCCTTTTTTGCATTCCAATAAATAACTTTCCCTGCACCAATTTTTATTTTTTTACCGACGTCACCAGTTGTGTATTTGAGGGGAGTAGAAAAATTATCATGTGAACCGTAAAGATATAACTCATAATCCACGCCTTCTTCACCTTTGTTGAAATCGTATTTCACTATAAAAAGGTCATCTGTCCTGGTCACAGAAATACTATCAACCTCTTGGCCTATAGCATAAGTGGTCAAATAGAGAGAATAGAAAAAAAATAATTTTAGTTTTAAATTCATTAAAAAACGACTATATCATTTAGGATAATAACCAAATTAATATTGGCCTAGAAGCCCGAAAAATCTTAATCCATTAAATACTGTACTTCAACTATAACTTTAATAAAATAAGAACTTAAAGATAAGGCATTTTTTTGATTCTAAATCAGGCATTTAGCTAAATCAGGACAGGCTAATTACGATGTAATATTTTGGAGCAAAGTACAATGAACAGATTTATAATTTAAAAATTATCTCGCCCAAAGCATGTATTAAAACAAGAGATTAAAATGGTATTATTTTGAGATGGGTTATTTTAATAAAGGAAAGGAAAATCGATTTATTCCAATTCGCGAAGGTCAACTGGGACAACTCTTGATACACCTTGCTCGATCATTGTAATGCCATATATTACGTCAGTACTGGCCATTGTCCGCTTATTATGGGTCACAATTATAAACTGAGATTCTTCGGAAAATTTGCGAACGATGTTATTGAATTTATCTATGTTGGCATCATCCAAAGGAGCATCGACTTCGTCGAAAATACAAAAAGGCGCTGGTTTCA
>JAHEMV010000167.1 GCA_024643455.1 Cytophagales bacterium | reverse complement strand
GTGAAATTAACATACGTTTACTATTCTGGCACAACGAATGTACTTACAAATACCTTTTCAAAACATTATGATGTATGGTACTTGCAAAGAGTGTTGAGTAAAGCTGAAGGTGATTATGCCTATATGGGCCGAACAGGAAATTATTTCAGTAGTATTGATGAGGCAGAAGCAAAAATACCTGTTTGGTTAAATCCTCAATTCCCTTATGCTAAAGTCGGCGACAGGTATCTTGTCCAGTATCTATATAGAGATTACGCAGATGTTGATGATAACAATAAGGCAAAAGAAAAAGAAAGACTTGTGCTAAGCGAATTCAATGGTTCTGTCTGGGAGAAAGTTGGTTCAGTTATCCAATCTCAATTACAACTTGGGCATGACGGCACACAGTGGGTTCCTGACAATACGATCAAATACACCATGAGTTCGGACGATTACGCAGCTGTTTCAGCAGCATACGCAGATTCAAACCCTGCAGGATCTTCTAGTATGGCAACTTATGGCAACTATGATACTAAACTTTGGTCCAGTGACCAAATTCAAGAATCAATTGCAGGCGTACTTATTACCAATTTCCCGGGATCTGAACAAGGTCAAAAATACCTTGTTTCTTACAAAGTATATACTGGTTCTGGTGATGTATGGTCAATACACCTTATACTTTCTGGTGATACCTATGTTCCTGTAGAATAAAAAATAAAACCATTACCGTTGAAATAAAAGCCTGGCAATTGTCAGGCTTTTATTTTGTCAATTTTATCATAACCGGACGGTGATCCGAAACATTTGCGTGATAATTTTCTATGCAATTGTCAAAAGGCAAAGTCAAGGTTTCTTTTGCCATCTCGAAAAGCTCATTGGTAATAAGAATATGATCTATGTGGCTTGGCCAACTTGGATATGACCAATCATCTTTACCCAACTTTGCCAAATCCATATCCGCAAAAGCAAAATTGGTAGAGTCTGCAATAAAATTGAAAAATGGATTTTCACTTTCTGGTATTCCATAAATCTCATCATTGAAATCTCCTAACACAATCACTCCATCGTTTGATAAGTTTTCATCGATATAACTTTTCAGCTGAGCACTTGCATCCTTCCTTCGTAGAAAATTCTCAATGCCATCACAACATTTCAAATGCAGTGTAATCAACTTAACAGCAATACCATTTTTATGTTTCACTTCCAATTGTATAGGTTGACGAGGCCAGGCGAAAGCATCCGGATCCAATATTGGAGTAACGTCACTTAAAATTGATATCTCAGAAGATTTATACATAAATCCCAAATTCAGGTCTCCTGATACATAAACCTGGCTTTCATAATCATTTAGCTGATCAGTTAACACATTAAAATCTGAAATGGATGAAATCTCCTGAAAGGCAACAACATCTGGACGTTGTAATTCGATTATCTGTTTCACCAAGTCAATGGTAATCTTAGAAGACAATGGGAAATGCTCAATATTCCAAGTCATTATCTCAAAAGAATCTGAAGACTCCGGCGTCAGACAGCCTGATAAATCAAGAGGGCCATCGGGATCATCCGGTATAACTGATTTTTGCTTTTCACATGCATAAAGAAAAATTAGTGCCCCAAAAAGAGGGAATAAAAATCTGCGAAACTTCATTTTTTTGTTTTTGAAAAAATAAAATAATTTGATATTAAACAAAGTCCATTTGCGATCATCTGATATGGCCAGGTGGTCATAAGCTTGTGAATAGAGCTCCATGATCCACTCATCAGAAAATCAACAGGGTAAAACAACATTGGTAATAATGCAAACGATATCAATAATATGGTCACAAGCATCGAAATCTTTTCAATTTCCATGAGCTCTTTTTGGATACCATGCATTAGTTTGTAAACTAAAAAATATACTCCCACATTGATAAGAAGAGCTATGCTTGATTGAATGATTTTTTCATTACTTATGGAAGAAATTTGAATGATGACAATTGCTGTCATGATGGAAAAAAGATTCAGGGATACCAGAAAAAATCCATGAAGGAGAACACTTAGTATTGAAGTATATTTCATAGTCTACTTTAAATTGCGACTTGTGCTTTGATATGCGGATGTGGATTATAGTTTACAAGGGTGAAATCCTCAAACTTAAATTCAAAAATATTTTTAATCTTAGGATTGATTTCCATGGTAGGCAATGGACGGATTTCACGGGACAGTTGTAGATTAGCCTGTTCCAGGTGGTTAGAATATAAATGAGCGTCACCAAACGTGTGTACAAAATCTCCAGCCTTCAAATCACAAACCTGTGCTATCATCATCGTAAGTAATGCATATGAAGCTATATTGAAAGGCACTCCTAAAAATATGTCTGCACTTCGCTGATAAAGCTGACAAGAAAGTTTGCCATCGGCCACATAAAATTGAAAAAAAGCATGACATGGCGGAAGTGCCATTTTACTTATTTCACCTACATTCCAAGCGCTTACGATCAGTCTTCTGGAATCAGGATTTATTTTTATCTGATTCACAACTTCAGAAATCTGATCAACAATTCCACCGTCAATTGTTGGCCAACTTCTCCACTGATGCCCATATACCGGGCCCAATTCACCATTTTCATCTGCCCATTCATCCCAGATCGAAACCTTATTGTCTTTAAGGTATTTGATATTCGTATTTCCTTGCAAAAACCACAATAACTCATGGATGATCGATCTAAGATGTAGTTTTTTTGTTGTGACTACAGGAAATCCCTCCCCTAGATCAAATCGCATTTGATATCCAAATACGCTGATCGTTCCGGTCCCCGTCCGATCTTCTTTTTTTACTCCTGCGTCAAGCACATGGCGCATCAATTCGTGATATTGTCTCATTCAAAAATTTTTAATTTTGTAAAGTTAAAATGATTTGTAATTAATGCCTTATGGGTTTTTACTAAATTAATAAGTTTGGCCTTTTACGCATCAATGACAGACAGCCAATTTTTTACGAAAACAAAATATTTTGCCCAATATTATACACATCCAGACTCTTTGAAAATACATTTTAACATTCTATTTTTAATCCTCTCCTCCAAATTTTAACACTATTTTGAAAGCCACTTCTTTTTTATGATCTTGCTGATTCAATTAAGGTAAACGGGAATTATTTCAAATGAAAACTTCACTCTTCAGAGCCATTGCCAAAGTCAATAAAGTAATCCTCCCCAGTTATAAGGATAAGGATCTTATGAAACTTACTAAAATAGATAAAGCCATTGTTGGCTGGCGTATCTGGATCACCAAAAATGCCCTGGGAAACTAATAGTAAATCCTGCTTTTTAATTAGCAAAATATTTTATTCAGTATCTTGACAGAAATTGCATAAGTCGATTTTACTCCTTCCAATCCCAGGCTACCAGATGCCAATGTATTGCTTGTCAGCAGTGGATTGTCTGATGCATAATAGGCATAACGCAACTTTACATCTTCCCGAATGCTTCTTCGAATTTTGGAGGCAGATTGAATAGCCTTTTGGTAATGTGCGCCCTCCATCTCAAGTCCAATGGCTTTCCACGAAGATTTTAGGAAATACTGCAGGACGTCAACATTTTGCAGGCTGGTCCCCAAAACAGAAACCATAGTTCCTTCTTCAATATGAATGCCCAATTGCTGAAAATCTTCCTTTTTCAGATCGTTTTCTATTGGGTAATTATCTGCCGTCCCTTCAAATACATGCGCTGTAGGCACCATGATATCTCCCTTTACTCCGTTTAAAATACCGGCTTTTCCCATGATAGATATAGAATGTACATTGATCGGAATAACCTCTCCAGTCTCCGGCTCATAATTCTTTAGCAATTCATCCATCGTCTCATACGCCTGCTCCCCAAAAGCATAATCCATAATGAGTAGTACAGGTTTATCTTTCAATATTTTTTGGTGATCAATATTCAGCTCAGGTGAAAGTTTTTCAATAGGTAATCTCAACGTGTCGATAACCTGTACGGTGATACTTGTTCCCGAAGTATCTTCAATCTCCGATAGGCCATTATTAATTGCAAAATCAATAACCTTTTTTTGTTCTTGTTCATTTTGTCTGTCACTCAGGTGCTCAGCGAGCTGCTCAATGGTGCTGCCTTTTTTTGAAGATGCCAGCACCGGATAAGCATAAATAGAGTTCATGAAACTATGCAGATTTGCACTGATGATATGCAATGGGCGATGGATAAGTTTATTTTCGTAAAGAAATTTTTTAATATTTGTCGCCCAAAGTTCACCATACGTATGGTGTCCAATGCGTTCTCTAAGTGTAGCTGAAAACGTGATTTCCCTTGCAAGTTCAGCAGAAGTCTCCTCAATCGCCAGTTTTCCCAACCAATACACAATATGAAAAAGTGAATTATGGCCACCCTGTTTTTCAAATTTGATAAATCCAAGTTCTGTTTCCTCGTAGGTCCTGCCAAGCAAAACACTCAGATGAGCAAAACCCTGTTCTTTACTGTAACTTATTTTATTATTCTCTTTATTGATGATTTCCTCGAGTTTTTCCCAGGCAAGGGTTTTTCTACCTTTATGGTCAATCGCGTGTTTTTTTATTTTCTCACCTTCTATAAAAATAAAGGTAAGATGAGTAAGAATATCATATATATCACTTCGCCCTCGTGTGAGTTCTATAAACATTTGATCGGCATCAACACGATAGCAATTCCGTCTACGTTTGGCCGGAATAATTACTTTGAAATGTGAATTTTCATATCCTTCTCTCGAAATCAGATTTATCTGGCGACATTCCTCGATACCCTGAGGAAGACGATCAACTACATACAAAAGACCATCAATTTCCACTTTTTCTTCATCGGCGATACTTCCATAAATTTCCGGATTCAAGGTAAGTAAGGAGCGAATAATTGAACTCCCGGAAACGCCCATCGGTTTATAGCTCCCACGAATAAACAAGTGCCTCATGATAATGTACAGGCGTTCGATTGCTGCCCTGGATTCCTGTGCTTTAGTGCGTTGTTTTATATTTATTTGCATTTATTTCCAATTTAATATGAAGCTGATGCCCTGGTTTGAAGAATAAAATTGACTTTGTTACGCCAAACCGATGGCGACATCAATATTACATATTTATTTAAAATTCAGTTCAATAATGCTTTTAAAATCGATAGAAAATGGTGGTTCTGGATTTTTACTTAATCACAATTTTCATTTAGTAATCTGGACAAAACGAGTAGTCCTAGTTAAATTAACAATCAGATAAATTATTTCAATCTCAGCAGAAACCATGCTTTCAATTCTACTATTCGTCAATAACAATTAATTCGCTAAACTCGACAACCTCTAAATATTGCCAGGAATTGTTTTGAGGTAATAACTAAGGGCATTAATTTCGCCACCATATTTTTTTGATATTCATGGAAGGAAAAAATTGTATTGTAACCGGAGGCAATTCCGGAATTGGATTTGAAACTGCTCTCGCATTAGCCATGCTTGGCGCGAATGTGATCATACTAAGCCGAAGCCAGGATAAAGCAGAAGCTGCCGTTAAGTCCATAAAAGCTAAATCTCAAAACAATCACGTTGATTTCATACTAGCTGACCTTAGTTCTCAAAAATCAATCCGGGATGCAGCAAAATACATCCGTCGTGAATTTGATAAAATTGACGTTTTGGTAAACAATGCAGGCACCTGGTTTTCAAGTCTGGAGTTAACAGAAGATGGAATTGAACGTCAATTTGCAGTAAACCATATGGCATATTTTTTATTGACCCACGAACTGTTGGCATCGCTTGTCAAGTCAGATGATGCACGCATTATTTGTGTCGGATCAGATTCTCATTTCCATGGTAAAATGAATTTTGATGATCTTTCCCTGGGGAAAAAATATCATGGAATTAAGGCCTATGCCCAATCCAAGCTAGCAAACGCATTATTCGTTTATGAGCTCGATCGGCAACTAAAAGGCAGAAATATTCACAATATTTCCATCAACTGCGTACAACCTGGATTGGTAAAAACAGACATAGGTTTGAAGCATACCATCTCCCTACATGGTTTGGCTTGGAGAATCCGTAGAATGGGGGGTGTTAGTCCAGCAAAAGGGGCAGAAACTTCCATATACCTGGCTAGTTCAAATCAGATAAAAAGTGAAAGTGGAAAATATTGGGATAAATGCAAACCTAAACCCTCGTCGAAGCGATCTTATGACACCAATGATGCGGCAAAATTATGGAAAATTTGCAATGGCCTAAGTGGAATCAGCGATTACTTTTCAACTTTAGAATAGTAGAAAAAAGCATTCAAATTCCATAACCTTAGATTATAAATTTAAAGAACTCATAGGAAACTTAATGCCCAGTATTTTTTTCTTCTTTTGTATAGACACGAAATATCCGCTCCATAATCCTCATTTTTAACCTGGTAGGAATTAGTTTGGAAACCTTGGTGACCCACCAGTTCATTTTTCCTGGATTGATGATCAGCATGCCTTTGAGCATATGCTTTACAGCTACTCGGGCTACTTCATCGGGCATCATCACAATCAATTTGGCCTTTGCTCCCTGCGACTGAATTCGTTTAAGTCCACCTTCATTCGTAAGCACTGGGCCAGGACATAAAATGCTTATTTTCACACCAAATCTGCGTACTTCTTCATTGAGTGCAAGTGAATACGCATAGATGAAGTTTTTGGTGCCTGTATATACCGCTTTGTAAGGTAATGGCAAGGTTGCCTCCATACTACTGGTATTCATGATATGACTTTTACCTAATCTTTTCATATCTGGTAGAAATCGATGAGTCATGGCAATATATGCTTTATTGTTCAGGTCAATCATCTGACAATAACGCTCCAAAGGGATGTCTTCAAAAGCTCCACCCTCACCAAACCCAGCATTATTGATAAGGATATTAACGTTGTAGTTATTCTTTTTACACCAGTCATAAATCCGATTTGCTGAATTTGGATCAGTAAGGTCAACGCCTAGTGAGTCGACTCTTGTTCCGTAGTTTTCAGCAATGAATTTCTCTGTATCTTTTAGTTCAGGACTGTCAAGAGCAATAAGCAAGGTATTAATTTGAAGCCTGGAAAGCTCTTTAGCAATTTCCTTTCCTATCCCCAGGCTGGCACCAGTAATCAATGCAAAATCATTCTTTGAATCCATATAAAAATCTACCACTTTATAAAGTCTGCCAAAGATAAAATGAGAATTAATATTTACCCAAAAAAAAACCTGAATTGATTGTTCAGGTTTTTTTTAAAAATATCGCTTAAAACTTATTTTATATCATTCAAATCAACGATTCTCACTTCCACTCTTCTGCTTTCTTCTTTACTAACACCTTCATTTTCTGTGGCGCCATATCCTTTGGAAATAATCCTGCGACGTACGATCCCGCGATGATTTATATAATCCAATACAGAAATGGCTCGCTGATTTGATAACCTTTTGTTGAATTCTTCATCCCCTTCAGATGATGCATAACCGGATATTTCCACACCAAGATCAGCATGATTATTCAATTCTTTTAAAATATTATCCAGGTTCGATTCAAACTTTTTATCCAGATCACTCTTACCAGCATTAAAGTATATTTTGAGGTTGCTATTTAACAATTGTTTATTGTAATCGCTTGTAACAACATTTTCATTATTGCGCTGCGCATTCGCCTCTTTGGTCACATGCATGGTAGGCAGTGAAAAAATAGTTTCTCCTCCGATTTGCTTCTTTTCAAATTTGCTTTCGTCACTCTCATCATAATAATATACTCTTCTTGCGGATTGTATATTTTCATTATTTTCCTCAAAATCAATTTCATCGATTGGATTTTTAAGCATCATTAGCTCAACAAGATAATCCATTCCGGATTGATCACCTGCCTCGATCAGGTCACTCATCAACTCATATACATCAATACTATCCTTTTCTATTAATATCGCCTCGTGCTCCTGACGCATACTTCTTGTACCTTCTTCCTGAGTATTATAAAATGCGTTTTTCACCTGAACTTCTTGCCCAACAATCACATCGAAATGCTTGATTGTTTTGAGAAATATTTTTTGATAAAGTTCATAAAATTCCTTTTGGTTTGGCACGTCTATGTTCAAGGTGTATGGAAGAAATCCTTCTGACTCTATAATCATATCATAACTTTTATTTGGCGGTAAAATAACCAGGTAATCGCCAGTTTTTTGATTTGGGTGATATACATAGTCAACTTTCTCCTTGGTTTGGGTATCGATCATGTAGATTTTAGTTGCCAGAGGTAATTTTGAATCAGCATCCAATATACGTCCCTTGATCAATGTAAGCGGGATCGTTTCATAGTCTGATGGCATATCCATAACGTAAATATCCTGACCTCCTAACCCTCCTTTTCTATCAGAAGAAAAATATCCTCTGGAACCATCAGCAATTAAGGTAAAGTAATTATCATTGGCTGTGGTGTTAATCGGATAACCCATATTTTTTGGTTGATCCCATTCGCCGTTATGCCATTCAGATTTATAAATGTCATTCCCTCCTATTCCATTATGACCATCCGTAGTAAAAAACAAAAGTGTTTTATTTGGATGAATATAAGGTGCATCTTCATTTGCTTTGGTATTTACCCTGGGCCCCAAATTTTTTGCTGGTCCCCAGGTATCATCCGACTTTCTTTCCGACATATAAATATCCATTCCTCCGTATCCACCAGGCCTGTTACTAGCAAAATAAATGGTTTTATTATCCGGTGTAATACTGGCAGTACTTTCTAAATATTTGGATTGAATGCTTGATCCTAGCGGAACTGGTCTTGACCAGCTGTCCCCGTCTTTATTGATTCTATATAACGAACCACTTGATTGATCACCGATAAATATCAACATCTCCTGGCCATCAGCAGAAATTCCAGCTGTTCCATAATTGTTTGAGGTCTCCACCTTTACTTTTTCCGGCATAGACCACGAGCCGGTCTTGTTGTAGGATATGAATATTTCTTCAACAAATTTTTCAGCAGTTTTCCCTTCACTTGGTCGTAAAGCTGTATAAGCCATAACGCTTTCATCTGCAGATACTACTGGATTATATTCCGTATATTCTGAATTGATTCTTTCTCCAAGGCGCTGGATATTTACATTCTTGGGAATCCGCATGATGTCATAAGCATTTTTTGCCTGGCTTATCTTCTTTTCCACTGCACTTTTAGCATATTTATCTTTTGAAACCAAAACCAACTGCTTGTTATAGAAAATGAGCGCCTGTTCCAATTGATCATTATCAACATACGCATCTCCAAAGTCGCTATAATAATTATTCGGAATTTCTTTCAATGAGCTTACATTGATACGTTCAAAATAAAGGAGTGATTTTACCCGTTCATTCACATTTTTGGATTCGCTGAGGCATTTTGCGATTTTATAAACCAGCAACTCATCTTCAGCTCCGGCCTGTTCCAATTCCAGATAAAGCGGCAAAGCTTCATCGTAACTTTTAACCTGAAAATATTTATCTGCCTTGTTTTGAACTTTCGAAACGTTTATTTCCTGCCCAAAAGACACCATCCCAACACCAAGAAGTAAAACTAATACCATTAATCCCTTCATCCTAAACACATAATTAGATACAAAAAACTTTAATTAACGCTTCAAACTT